>JABUSD010000293.1 GCA_021442845.1 Holdemanella sp. | reverse complement strand
ACAGACACCCTATGACTTTTATTGGTTTAATTCATCCCTATCCAAATTTAGATATTCTTATCAAAAATTTTTGTGATTTTCACATTTTTCTTTAATGAAATTATAATTCATGCGAACAACAAGTGTCATTATAAGAGTGAAATCAGACGATACATACAAAGATTACAGCAAATGGAAATTCAGTTATTAATTCAACTAACCATAAATAATTTCCTAAATCATAGAATATCTGTTCATAGTAATACACTTTTTCAATGCAACATGACCATTGTTTTCTTTATATCGCTTATAGAATGCTTTTTGATTGTTTGTATACCTTATATATTTATAGGAATTCTTATGTTTGACATTCTTTAAAAAATCATATATAACTCTGTAGATATCGCATCTTTCCTAGCGATATTGACGCATATCCAAGAATTGAATGTTCATGCGATTTATAATATAATGGACTCGATGAGTACTATTAAATATCCAACCGGTATTCACATGAATGTTTCAACGACAATTCAGGACAGACACTCACGAAGAGGTATGTCTCTGGAAAGCGATGTGAATGACTCAAATGCCTATTATAGAGAGATGGATAAAGCGGTAATCTATAAAAAACCGACGCCTGTACAGGTAGTTAAAGTAGATTATCCAGCACGTAACAAAGCCAAAATTGTAGAAGCTTACTACAAGACACCATCGACAACTGACTATAATGGCATATATAGAGGTAAATATATTGACTTTGAAGCAAAAGAAACAAAGAACAAGGTAAACTTTCCTCTATTGATGATTCACGACCATCAGATCAGACATCTCAAACAGGTTACTAAACATGGGGGAATCGGCTTCTTTATTATTCGGTTCAATGCCCATAGCAAGACATATCTGGTTGATAGCGATCTGTTAATAGCAGAAATAGAGCGAACAGACAAAAGTTCTATTCCCTATTCATGGTTTGAAACAAACGGAGATTTGATTCAAGAAGGTTTATTTCCACGTTTATCATATTTGAAAAACGTAGATGCTAGATACTTTAAGGAGGAAAAATAATGGCTAAACAAGCAACGCCTAAACAAAAGAGAAGAAGACTTGACTTTTGGAACAAGCTGGCAATTGTTATCTTATCCGTTTTTTTAGTTGGATGTATTTCGGTATTCTTTATTCTGGTAAATGTTATCAATGACCCAGAAGGGATGCGATTTACAAAAGACGGATTAACAACATTGTCAAACTCTCGTATTTATGATGGAGCGGGAACGTTAATCTATGAATTTGGACAGGAAATTCGTGAAGATGTTACTTATGAACAGCTTCCACAGACCGTAGTTGATGCATTCCTGTCTATCGAAGATTCGCGTTTCTTCGATCACAATGGATTCGACTTGCCTCGTTTCATTTCAGCTGCCATCAACAACTTGAAAAGCGGAGATTTCTCCCAGGGTGGTTCTACCCTGACTATGCAGATGATCGATAATGCATTTACAAAGAACCAGGAAGAAAAACTGCTGAATGAAAAAGGCGGTATTTCAAAAATCGATCAGGTAAAATTAAAGATTCAGGAAATCTATTTATCCTTGATTGCTGAGCAATCTGTTGATAAACATTCCATCTTTGAATATTATGTGAACCGAATCTGGTTTGGTTCAGGAAATAACACACGTGGTATTCAGAAGGCAGCTGCTTATTATTTCAACAAGGATGTATCTGAACTGAATTTAAGTGAAGCGGCTTTCCTGGCAGGAAGTGTTAATGCTCCAGGACAGTACAACCCATTGAACAATATCTATGATTCTGAATATGATCACTTGCAGATGGGTACAGAGCGTCGTAACCTGACGCTTCAATTGATGTATCAGCATGGATATATCACAAAGGATGAATACAATCTGGCAAAGAATACCCGATTAGAATTCTCGCTTGACTACAAGGCATCATCTAAAGATTCAGATCCAAACGAAGCCTATATTGACCAGGTTATCCAGGAAACAATGAAATTAACAGGACAGGATCCTGGTGTTGTTCCAATGGATATCTATACAGCATTGAATCAGGATGCCCAAAAGCAGGCAGATCGAATCTGTGCAGGTGAAGTCATCTCCTTCCCAAATGAAGCCTTCGACTTTGGATTTGGTATCATCGATAACGATACAGGAGAAATCCTTGCCGTTGGACCTGGTAGACGTTACCATACCGATGCAGTTAAGCATGATAACTCGATTACCGCAAAACAGCCAGGTTCTTCTATGAAACCACTTCTGTCTTACTGTTCAACATTTGATTTATTAGGATGGTCAACAAAGCATATCGTTAATGACAAGGCAAAAGATTACTTCCATACTGGTTCAAACCTAAACAACTCAGATGGTCGATATAACGGTAAGATGACATTACAGGATGCCTTAGGCGTTTCTAAAAACTGCCCTGCAGCGGCTGCCATGATTGAATTAGTCGATGAAACGGGTACTGATTACTGGATTAACTTCTGTAAGGAATTAGGATACGACGATGATGTCGCAAAAGCGTATGTAGAACAGTATTGTATCGGTGGTTCGAATATGTTCGCAACACCTATCCAGCAGGCTAGTGCTTATACAATCTTTGCCAACGGCGGTAAACGTATTGATGCCCATACAGTTCGTAAAGTAATCCGTCGTTCTGACAATCAGGAAACGAAGGGTAATACAAAAGAACACGAATTAATCTCTGAAGAAGCTGCATTCATGATGTCTGTTCTTCTTGAAAAAGTTGTTACTGGTGGATATCAGAACTTAAATGAATGGCTGATTTCTGATTATCCTGCATATGGTAAATCTGGTACATCTGACTGGGGACTTGATGGTCTTCAATGGGGTATCCCAGCCTATACATATAAGGATGAATGGTCAGTTGGTTATACAAGTGATTTCACTATTGCGGTATGGTCTGGATATACAACCCAATATGCAGAACAAGGCTGGTATTTTACATTAAGCGATCTGATGCAGGCACAAGCCTTCCAGATTTCCCATTATATGCTTGACTATATGGCTAAATATGGTAACTATCATGCAATTGAAAGACCAAAAGGTGTTTCTGATTACAAAGGTGGATATATCAAAACTGAATTCCTAACGAAGGGAGATCAAAGTTCTGGCGATGTTGATGATCAGAAAACTGCCTGTGAAGCACAAGGTGGTGAATGGGATGATGAAAACAACTCATGTAAACTTCCTGAAGGTAAGAAAGCCTGTGAAGCAAGTGGTGGTTCCTGGGATAAGGATGCTTCCTCATGTACATGTCCAAGCGGAACAAAACTTGTAGGTGATGCATGTGAAGCCGATGAACCTTCACCTGAGCCTACCCCTGAACCTACACCAGATCCTCAACCAGATCCTCAACCGGATCCACAGCCGGATCCACAACCAGATCCTGGACAAATTGTACCTGGTGCATGGCTTGTATGGGATCCTAGAAAGTTATTCTTTACTTTCTCAAAATTGATCAATTTACTATAGAGCTATGATTTCATAGCTCTTTTTCATTTAAAAAGCCAGATATTATTTATATCTGACTTGTTCACTAATATCTTTTCTTGGATTTATTGATGGTTCCTTATCCGCATAGCCTAAACTTACGACAGCGGTAACCACTTCATTTTCAGGTATATCATATAGCTCTTTGATTTTCTGGGCATCACGGATTCCCATAATCAATGTGCCTACCCCTTTATCCTTTGCGGCTAAGATCAATGACTGGCATGCGATTCCAGCATCAAAGCATCCCCATCCATTGCCTAATTCATTGGTTGGTGTTCCATCCTCATTATATCCAACCACATCCTTCACAAAGGTAATTATGATATAGTTTGATGCCTTCATTGTTCTCTGTGCATTAAATGGTGCCAAGCCTTCCTCTCGCATCTGATCCAATGCCTGTTTACTTTCTAAGACATAATAACGTGTTGTCTGCTGGTTTTTCCAGCTTGGTGCAAACTGTGCCAGCTTTACGATTTCTTCCAATGTTTCATGACAAAGTGCTTCGCCTGTATAAGAACGTATACTTCTTCTTGTTTGTAGTACTTCATTAAATTCCATTTTATTTTCTCCTTCTTTTCTTCGATTATATCACCTTACATTTCTTATGTTATACCATTTGCACATTTATAGTTCATTTATTATAATAAGTACATGAAATCAAAAGTACTCGAAAACAAGCGTATGAAACAGGAAGCACTTACAAACAGTGCCTTTAATCTATTGATTCAAAAAGACATTCATGAAATTACCATATCCGATATTGCAAAGGATGCAGGGGTTGCCAAAGGTACATTCTACCTTTACTTCAAGGATAAATACCATATCTGTGATTATGTTGTTCAAAAGGAATCGGAAAAGCTTTTCCTTAAAGCCCACGAAGCTCTTGTTGCTTCTGACATTGAAAACTTTGAAGATCGTATGGTATTCTGGATTAATCAGGTTATTATGCAATTAGAAGAGAATCCTGTCATTCTTCGCTTTGTTCAGAAAAATTTTACATGGGGACTATTTAGAGTCAAGGATCAGCAATATGAGATCATTGAAGAATACAACATCACAAAGGAATTTGAAATAGAAGCTAGAAAAAAAGGATTCCGATATGATAATCCTGCCATTACGCTTTATACATTGATAGAGCTTGTCGCAAGCACATGTTACGGATGTATTCTATTTTCACAACCGATGTCAATGGATGATTATAGACCTTATCTATTTGAAGCCATCTATGCCATTTTACGAGCAGCTAAACGAGAGATTAAAGAATAATTTCTCGTTTTCATTTGAGGAGGAAGAATATAATGTTTGATAAACAATATTTATTTGATACCATTTATACACTTTTTTCAATTGATTCCCCTTCTGGATATACGAAAAATGCAACCGAGTTCATTAAGCAGGAAGTTGAAAAATTCGGTTATACAGCCAACTATACAAATAAAGGAAATCTGATTGTAGATATCAAAGGAAAAGATGAAATATTACATGCCCTTGGTGCTCATGTAGATACCTTAGGTTTAATTGTCCGTTCAATATCAGAATGTGGTACATTGAATTTTGAAAGAATAGGGGGACCATTACTTCCTACATTAGATGGGGAATACTGCAAAATCATTACTCGAGATGGAAAGGAATATACAGGTACTATCCTATCCAAATCACCTGCTACCCATGTATTTGAAGATGCCAAGACGAGAGTTCGTGATGAGCACAATATGGAAATCCGCATTGATGAAATCGTTCGTTCGAAAAAAGATGTCATGGATTTAGGCATTCAGAATGGGGATTACATCTTCATTGATCCTAAGACAATAATCACAGAAAAAGCGTTTATCAAATCAAGATTTCTAGATGATAAGGTATGCTGCTGTGCCATTCTTTGTGTATTAAAATACCTATCAGAGAATCAATTGACTCCAATGCATTCCTTTAAGATTATCTTCTCTACCTATGAAGAAGTAGGACATGGAAGTTCTTATATTCCTAAAGAAATCAAAGAATTCCTTTCAGTGGATATGGGATGTGTAGGTCTTGATCTGGCTTGTACCGAATATGATGTTTCTATCTGTGCAAAGGATTCCAGTGGACCTTATGATTATAACTTTGTCACAAAGCTTTCGAACTATGCCAAAGAATCCAATTTAAATTATGCCATTGATATCTATCCAAAGTATTCTTCCGATGTATCGGCAGCCTTAAGGGCTGGTAGTGATATTCGTGGCTGTGTCATTGGCCCTGGTGTCCATGCAAGCCATGGTATGGAAAGATGCCATTATCTCGGTTTAGAGAATACAATGAAGCTATTAGTTGAATATATGTTAAAGGGTTAGTTGCCTAACCCTTTTTCTATTTCTTTTATTAATGCCTGATAGATTCCTTCATGATCATTGGTATCCGTTATATATTTTGCCCTTTCCTTTACATAAGCAGCTGCATTTCCCATGGCATAGCTTGCTTCTACATAATCAAATAGGCTGACATCATTCTCCCCATCTCCAAAGGCAATGACATCCTCTCTGTTCCACCCATTCCTATCCATAATACGCTTTAATGTCTTTCCTTTATTGTATCCTTTAGGAAGTATTTCTACTTGTCTTGGACATGTTCGAAACAATTCAAACTGATTTCCATATACATCCATCAGTTCTTTATAAATCTGTGCCAACCGCTTTTCTTCCTGCATACATTGCACTTTATTGTATTCTCTATCCAGATCGTTTTCCGATTGAATATAGTGGATATCTGGATATCCTTTTGACATATCCTCTAACCATCCCCATGGTCCTGCTGTCCATGGAAAATCTTCAGGATACTGCCCGTTTCTTCGCATTTCCTTTTTTATGTTTAGAATGGATTCTGGAAAATAGGCATACAAGCCATCATCAAAAACAGCCTGTACTTCACATTCCAGTTTCATGATATATGCATATACTTCCCTTATATCTTCTGGTTTGAATCGTTTTAATACATCTCTTTTCTGATTCTTTAAATCATAGATGGCAATTCCATCCACTTCAATAAAGTACCCTCCATATTTTTCCAGTTCCAATTCCTTACCATAGGATAATAAACGCATATAGCTTCTTCCCGATGCCAATATGATTTTTACCCCTTGTCTTTGTAATTTCATCAATAGATCTTTTGTTTTCTCTGGAATATGGTTTGAAGAATTTAAAAGTGTTCCATCCATATCCATTACAATCGCTTTAAACATAGTACTTATCCCTCTTTCCATTTATTATACATCAAAAAATATAAAAAAGGCTTGATTTATGACCCTTACTTTGATATTATAATTAAGCGTTGAGCAAATGCCTGAATAGCTCAGTAGGTAGAGCATCCGGCTGTTAACCGGCAGGTCACAGGTTCGAGTCCTGTTTCAGGCGCCACGTAAAAATAAACTAGCGAAAGCTAGTTTTTTATTTATGTATAGATAAAAAAGACGTTTAATCACGTCTTTTTGGCTTTTTTATAGCTTCTGGTAAACGAATGACTGGAAACATAAAGATTAGAATTGGATAAATCTCTAAACGTCCAATCAACATAGCTGCCGATAATACCAGTTTTGAAAAATAAGAGAAACAATCAAAGTTTGCCAATGGTCCGCAAAGTGAGAACCCTGGCCCGATATTTCCAATGCATGACATAACAGCCGATATCGTTGTTTCCATATCTAAATTATCCAAAGATACAAGAAGTAGACAAGTTGCCATAATCAGCATGAAACAGCAGAAATACGATGTAATCTGTGTAACCACTTCTTCATCGACAAGCTTACCATCCATTGTGATAGCATTTACCTTTTGTGGGTGGATCAGCCTTTGAATATCCAGTTTTACCTTCTTAACAATAATCAGAAATCTTGATACCTTGATTCCTCCACCTGTAGATCCTGCACTTGCTCCCAATACCATCAACAATAATAGAATCATCTTGGAAAAGCTTGGCCACAAATCAAAATTTGCGGTTGAATATCCTGTTGTAGTAATAATCGAACCTACCTGGAACGAAGAATATCGAAGTACATCGGCTACATTTCCATATAATGGATAAATATTGATGCCTATCATCACAATGCATGCGATGATGATGCCAATATAAGCTTTAAATTCTTCATTTTTAAAGGCTGCCTTAAAATCACGGATCAATATGAAATAATAGACATTAAAGTTAATTCCAAACAGAATCATAAAGATGGTGATTACCGCATCAATATAAGCACTGTCATAATATGCAACGCTTGTGTTCTTGATTCCAAATCCTCCTGTACCAGCTGTACCAAAGGCATGGCATAATGAATCAAAGAGTGGCATGCCGCCTAAACATAAGAAGATAACACAGGCGATTGTTAAAAATAAATAGATGTTATAAAGGATAGCTGCACTCTGTTTCATACGAGGTACCAGCTTTCCAATCGTTGGTCCTGGTGATTCAGCACGCATGACATGCATCATTCGCTCATTGCTTCCCGATGCGACTGCCAATACGAATACCAGAATCCCCATACCACCAATCCAGTGTGTCAAGCTTCGCCAGAAGATATTGGCATGCGATAATGCTTCCACATCATTTAAAATACTGGAACCAGTTGTTGTAAATCCGGAAATTGTCTCAAATAGACAATCTATATAATTTGGTATTTCTTGTGAAATAAAGAATGGAAGTGCACCTAAGGCCGACATGATAATCCATGCCAGTCCTACCGCAACCAAACCATCTCTTGAGAAGATAATATTCTTCTTTTTATCTGTCAGTGATAACAGTGAACCAATTCCAAAACAGAGTCCGATTGTGACTATATAGGCAAATCCAATACTCTCCCCATATAAGTAATTGACGATTAATGGAAAAACCAATAAGCAGGCTTCTACTTTAAGAACAAAACCTATGATTCTTCCAATCATTGCCCAATTTAATTTTAGTATCTTATGAATTAGCCAATACATCGTTGATGTCCCCTAATCCTTTTATACTGCTGATAATCACAACAGAATCCCCTAATTCCACTGTTGAATTACCTCTGGCAATTTCAATCTTTCCACTTCGCGAAATATATCCAACCAATATACCCTTTTTCAATTTAATATCCTTTAATGGCTTTCCAATAAACTTGCAGTTATGCTTTACTCTGAATTCAAGAATTTCTACCTTATTATCAACAATCTTAATCAATGATTCAATGCTGCTTCCTACACTATTCTGCATAGCACGGACATATTGCGCAATCTGTGTTGCGGTAATATTCTTTGGTGTAATGACATTATCCAGGCCTAGCTGTTCCAATAAGAATCCTAAGGATACACGATTTACCTTTGGAATAACTCGGACAACCCCCTGTGATGCTGCATACATACAGATTACAACGTTTTCTTCATCGTTATCTGTCAATGCGACAAAGGCATCCATTTCATCAATAGATTCACTATGTAAGAATTCATGATTTGTTCCATCCCCATGGATAACTGTAATAGATGGAAATCTTTCAATCAATTGAAGGCAGCGATCATAATTCTTTTCAATAACCTTTATATCCATTCCCAGATCAACCAATTGCTGGATCAGATAGAAAGAAATCTTTCCTCCTCCTACAATCATCAATTCTCTTACAGGACGTAATTTCTTGATTCCTATTCGATTTAAGAACTGTTTGATTTCTTTTGTCGTTCCTGTAAAGGAAATCTTATCCCCTTTATAGATGACAGTTCCACCCGATGGAATAATGACATCATCGCCACGTTCAATGGCACATAAAAGAGCATTGGTTCTAAAGTCATTGTTGATTGTATGAACTGTCTTACCTGCAAGCGGTGAATTATCTCCAACCTTGATTTCAGCTAATTCAACTCTTCCCTTGGCAAAAGTAGTCATTTTTATCTGGCTTGGATATGAGAACATTTTTGATATCTCTCTTGCAGCTGCCATTTCTGGATTGATTGACATACTTAGTCCTAATTCATCTTTCAATGCGCTTAAAGCACCTAGATATTCTGGATTACGTACACGTGCAATAGTATGTTTTGCGTTTAATTTCTTAGATATTAGACAAGCGATAATATTCACTTCATCGCTGGATGTTGCAGCAATTACCAGATCTGCTTTATCCACTCTTGCGTTTCTTAACGTTTCAATATTGGCAACGTTTCCTTGCAAGGTCTCTACATCCAATGCGTCGGATATGTTGCTGATGACATGGGCATTCTGATCCACAACAGTAATATCATGTCCTTCAACGCTTAACTGTTCAGCTATCGCATATCCTACTTTTCCACTTCCTAAAACATAGATTTTCATTTTTTTACCTCAATTATTCATTCATAATCAAACCATATAAATTTTACTCTGTTTATATGACAAACACAACAAAGAATCATGTATAATAAATAAAGAGTTGCGCCTGTAGCTCAATTGGATAGAGTATCAGATTCCGATTCTGACGGTTGTAGGTTCGAACCCTATCAGGCGCGCCATATTAAATTTGTCTCCGTAGCTCAGCTGGATAGAGCGTCCGCCTCCTAAGCGGAAGG
>JABUSD010000378.1 GCA_021442845.1 Holdemanella sp. | reverse complement strand
CAAGTATAGCTATACTTGAGACCATTTCAATCAATTAGGCAGACTCCATGTATAGCTAATCGTTATACATGAGTCTCGCGATTTAAAGCAAACCAGGTATGACTACCGAGATTGTTGGCTTACTACGTATTTCTACGCTCACTACTCCCCCACTAAAAACTGTAGTTAGTATATCATCTATCCTTGATTTGTCAATCCTAGAATTTCTATACAACCATCTAAAAAAGACCAGATTAATAGTAATCTGGTCCTATATCTGTTATTCTACACCGATGATGAATGAATAGACTGGCTGTTTTCCCTCATAGATTTCAACTTCTGCATCGCTGTTTTCTTCGATATAAGAAGCGATTAGTTCTGCCATTCCTTTACTAGCTTCCTGTCCATAGATTAATGTAACAAGTTCACTTTCATCATCTAACATATGATCAAGAAGTATCTTTGTTGCTTCTAAGCAATCTGGACATGATGCTACGATATTTTTACCGAAGATACCCATGAATTCTCCATTCTTAATCTGTAATCCTTCATATGTAGTATCTTTAATCGCATAGGTAACTTCACCTGATTTTACATTTGTAATCGCATAGTTCATTTCCGATAGGTTTTCTTCGAGTCCTACCCCTGGATTGAACATGATGCATGCGGCTAGACCTTGTGGAATTGTCTTTGTTGGAAGAACGTGAATATCCTGATCTTCACATACCTGAGCTGCCTGATTAGCTGCCATAACGATATTTCCATTGTTTGGAAGAATGAAGATGTGATCAGCATTCAATGTGTTGATAGCACTGACAAAATCCTCTGTACTTGGATTCATTGTCTGTCCTCCACCAACAACAATATCCGCTCTTAAATCACGGAACATTTCATCAATTCCATTACCTGGAGCAACGGTGATGATGGCATATTCTTTATGTTCTGCCTTCTTTACAACTGGCTTTGGTTCTTCTTTTTCCTTTTCAAGGATGTTGTCATGCTGTTCCTGCATATTTTCAATCTTAAGCTTAATAAAACGTCCTCTGCGTTTACCCATCTTAATAGCTGTATATGGTTCTAATGTATGCACATGCACTTTTACAATATCTTCATCCTGTACACATACGATGGAATTACCAATTGTAGCCAATTCATTGGCAAAATCAACTTCTGAGAAATGCTTCATTCCGATTTCACTTAACGCAAGGATGAATTCCGTACAGAATCCGTATTCTTCTTCCTGTCCTTCCACCTTAGCCTGTGCAGATTCCGATGCAGATGTATTTGCCTGCAACAATACCTTCTGACCTTTTAATGCACTTAAGAACCCTTCAAAGATGACACATAGTCCTTTACCACCACTGTCTACAACACCAACTTCTTCTAGAACTGGCAATAGTTCTGGTGTTCTCAACAAAGATTCATTGGCCTCGACAACCATCTTTTCCATAACGGCAATACAATCGGTTACCTGTTCTGTCTTGGCAAATGCATATGTATAGTCAGCAGCTTCACGAACAACAGTCAGGATTGTTCCTTCTACTGGACGCATTACAGCACGATAAGCAACGCGTGAACCATTGACCAATGCCTGTGCTAATTCCTGGGCATCAATTGTTTCATTGTCCTGTAAAGACTGATAAATACCTCTGAAAATCTGTGATGTGATAACACCCGAGTTTCCTCTAGCTCCCATCAATAAACCACGTGATAAAGTCTTAAGAATCTTTCCGACTTTCTTAGATTCTTCCTTTAATGCCGCATTGACACCATTTGAGATTGTCAATGACATATTTGTACCTGTATCTCCATCAGGTACAGGGAATACGTTTAAGGCATCCACTTCGTTTGAGTGGTTTGAAAGGTTATTCATACCACTCTCTAACATCTCTTTTAATAATATTCCGTCTATCTTTTCCATCTCGTATTTCCTTTCGTATTACTTAACGGTACGTACACTCTGTACGGTGATATTTACTTCTTTACATTTTATTTCCAAAGCCTTTTCCACTTCGTATTTGACACGTTTCTGTGCTTCTACTACAACTTCAGTTAATTTAATACCTTGTAGTGCAACAATATATAAATCAAGAACCAATCCATCTGTCTGCTGTGTAACAACAACACCTCGTGCATAATTCTCTATTCCTAATAATTCAGCCCAGCCATCACGAACCGTGTTCTGACTAGCCATCCCAACAACACCGTAGCACTCTGTAATGGCTCCTCCAACCAATGAAGCAATCGCATCCAGAGAAATGGAAATGTTTCCGAAAGCAGTTGATTTGTTAATAGGCATAATATATCCTCCTGTGTATATAGTATGATTATACTCTATTGGTATTTTAAACTCAAATTATCGATAGACAGGAACAAAAGATCCAGTCGCATCATCCCATCCATAATACTCATATGTATATGAATTTCGATAATATCCAGTCGAAGGGGAATATTCCAGATCCAGTCCAAATGAATAATCCGGTTCCCAATCCTGTACTTTATCCAATGCAGCTGCCTTCTTGTCATCTGGCATACTGTCGATATCATCAGGATCATAGTCTTCCTCTTCTTCATCATCCTTTTTCTTCTTTTCTTCTTCCTCTTCCTGGTCTAGTTCTTCGATTACAGTCTGTCTTTCCTTTGTGGTTGTGATATCATCACAATTGACCTTACCGATTGTCTGTTCATCTTTATATAAGACAAGACATGCGGATTTTCCCTGTAAAAAGGTTAATGCCAACTGGTATCTTGCGATCATAGCGACATCGTTCATTTCTGAATATACGCTATTTCCATCTACCATAACCATCTTTATCATATTGTCATCAAAGCTCTTCTGAAACGGGGTGATTTCCGATATCTTTTCAAATACCGCCTTATCAATCCTTAACACGCGATCGGATTCCGCTTTTTTCTCTTCACTTTCTTTTGCTTCCTTGAATACACTGGCAAACTGTTTTCGTTGTTTTGCACTCAAGCCGCTCATGTAAGGAAGATGTTCGATACAGCTTTGACAATTGTCTTCTACTTGAATGGATTCGTTATCAATTGTCAGGATATATGTTTTTCCATTTTCAATATAATAACCAATCCCTAATTTTTCATGTATTTCAAATGTAATTTTTCCATTCGTCTTCTTAATGGATACACTTTCAATCATAGGATTATCCTTTAGTTTCTTTTCAATAAGAATACTTGGGGTTAACCACATTCTGGTTTCCAGTGAAACATCGGCAAGCGAATAGATTTCCTGATCGGTATAATAATAGTTTCCTTCACATGCAAGGACTCTTGCCTTGGAATCATCCGAGAAATAATAAATAAGGATACTTGCCATAAAGAATAGCACTCCACATAGAGTACACATCTTTTTAAAGGTCATTGGCTTGTGTTTTTTATTGTCTTTTACCAATTGAATTTCTCCACTTCTGTAATCAGATCAATATCATATTTCTCTTTGGCATCTTTCTGGATGCTTGTGATTAATGTCCATACATCCTCTGCCGTTGCATCACCATTCTCATTGACAATGAAATTGCAGTGTTTTTTGCTGACCTGGGCACCACCAATGCGCTTACCACGATATCCAAGCTGTTCCACAAGTTTCCATGCAGGAATGGATTCTGGATTTCTAAATACACTGCCTGCACAAGGTTTATCCAATGGCTGTGCATCGACGCGTCGTGCATGTCTTGATTCCATTAAATCGCGAATCTCTTGCGCATCGCCTTTTTCCAGTTTGAATTTTCCTGCTAGAATTGTCCAATCCTTATGTTTCTGGAATATAGAATGACGATATCCAAAGTCCAGATCTTCTTTTCTAATCCAGTGGATATGCTCACCATCCAATACCAATACCGACTCCAATACATTTGATAAATCTGACTTATAAGCACCAGCATTCATATAAATACCGCCTCCAACAGATCCAGGAATTCCCGATGCGAATTCCAGTCCTGTAAAGGAATGCTTACCAGCCTCTATTGCAAGGTTGATGATAGAACATCCTGCATAGGCAATGACCGTTCCATCCTCTTCAAAGTAATAGTCATTGATTGATCGATCCATATTGATAATAGCACCAGGAAATGGATGATCTGTCCACAATAGATTGGATCCTCTTCCTGTAATATAATATGGAACTTTCGCTTCCTTTAATATTTCAATAATTCTACCTAATTCAGTAATATTTTTAGGGTATATATAATAATCAACTTCACCGCCAATGCGATATGTTGTATGTTTCTTCATTGGTTCTTTTTCTAATACTTCACCATATATTTTCAATTTGTTCGCTAAATTCATACAAATCCTCTATTTCACTAGTTTTTTACATAATTCAATGATGTCATAAGCAGCTTCTGGATTTCCCAGTTTTCTTGCCTGTTTTGACACCTTTTCCATTTCTTCAGGGTTACCAAATAAAGTTCTAATATTCTTTTCAAGCGTTTCGGCATTTAAATTCTTTTCCTCAATCATATAGGCAGCCCCTTCATTGACAAGGACACTGGCATTATAAAACTGATGGTTGTTGGCAACATATGGACTTGGAATGATAATGGCAGGAATACCTAAGGCGGTTACCTCAGCTAAAGTAGTGGCACCCGCACGGCAGATCATTCCTTCAATATGCGCATATATACGAAGTGTATCTACATAAGACACGACATGAATATTTTCTTTTCCATTGAATAGATTCAAATCGTTGGAATTATCTTTTCCGCAGACATAAAGGAATTGTAATTCATCCCCGACATCCTTCAAGGCCTCTTTCATCAATGCATTGACGCTCTTTGACCCAAGCGATCCCATAACAATAAGGATTGTCTTCTTATTTAAATCCAATCCGAGCGATTTAAAATAGTCTTCATCAAAGGAAGCTTCCTTGGCAATCGTTGCACGTGGGTTTCCCAAAAGATGAATCTTATCCTTAGGGAAAACTTCCTTGCACTTGTCATAGCACGTTATGATGGCATCCACTTTCTTCATGACATGCTGATTGGCCTTACCAACGATGCTATTCTGTTCATGGATAACTGTGGCAATCTTTAAGGCATGAGCGGCTAAAATAACCGGTGCACTTACATAACCACCAAATCCAATGACAATATCCGGCTTATATTCCTTTAAATAAGCTTTTGCCTTTCCATAAGCAAGTCCAAGCTGCATAACAGCCTTTGCCTTTCCAATAACACCACCAACTAGACCAGATGTATGAAGTGCCTTAAAACGATAGCCCTGGGCTGGAATCAAATCCGCTTCCATTCTATCATCGTTACCTATAAAAAGAATATCCAAAGAAGGATCCAGCTGTTCCCATTTCTTTACCAGCGCTAAAGCTGGATAGATATGTCCACCTGTTCCTCCAGTTACACAACAAACTCGCATACCATTCTTCCTTTTTATTCAACCGTTATCGGTTCATCTGTCTTTTCAAGTGCAGCTACCAATACAAATCGATTTAATGAATAAAATCCATAATCCAGGTCACATGTAGACAATGTGATAAAGTGAGATGGATCCTCTACTTCATTCATATAGAGAGCTTCGCTTTTCCATTTATTCAATATTTCTTCTTTTCGATCACCAAAAGAATTTAAATAGTAATCCGAACCATCCAATGTCTTGGCAAAGACAAATACATGTCCAATATAATTTCCATCCGGTGTCAAAAGATAAATTTCCTTATGATTATTGAAGAAATCTTCATCCACATAATTCTTTAAATCCGTGCACATTCCACCACCTTCTACAGAATGTCCATACATGACATGGTTATCCCCACTGTAGTCAGATACTGTATTGCAGTCTAAAAATACGGAACCATTGTTGTTGTATTCCTTTTCAATCGTATGGTTTAGATAAAAGGAATTATCATCTCCCTGTACAACCGGAAATGATATCTTACAGTCTGGAATATAAAGCCATCCAACAATATCTTCATTCTTTGCCTTCATGGCACTCCAATCGATTTCGGTTCCCTTTTTTTCATTGACAATTTTCTTTAATTCTTTTGTTTCCTGCTTAACAACATTGTTTTCTGCAAAAATCAGGTATAACTGATATCCACTATAACAGAAGACACCTAGGCAGATGACAATGATTACGCTATATATCCATTTTCTCATACAATGTATTATATCGAAAAAGAACAAGAGATAAAAGTAAATCTTGCATTTCACATCAAATACACAAAAAAAAGAAGACTTCTTTTCAAAGCCTTCTATTTTCGCTTGTTATTTCGTTAATTCCAGATATAAATCACGGTATTGCTTAGCTGAGTTTTCCCAAGAAACATCTTTAGCCATATTTCTCTGTACCATTTCATCCCAGCACCAGCGGTTTGTGAAATACAATGTCTTACAACGATTGATTGCATCTAGTAACAATCCAGCATCGTAGTTATCGAATGTGAATCCATTTCCTTCATTTGTATGAACGTTATATGGTGCAACTGTATCTTTTAATCCACCTGTTTCACGAACAATTGGAACAGTTCCATAACGCATTGCGATTAACTGTGTCAATCCACATGGTTCAAATAATGATGGAACTAAGAACGCATCAGCACCCGCATAGATCTTGTGTGAACGTGCTTCATCATACTGGATACATGCAGCAAAGTTTCCTTTGTACTGGTTTTCATAGTTTCTGAATGATTCTTCATATACTTTATCACCAGTTCCTAATACAACAATCTGTGTAAATTCATCCATTACCTGAGGAATGATTGCGTTTACTAAATCAAGACCTTTCTGATCTGTTAAACGTGATACTAAACCGATCATAAGTTTATTTTCATCCTGATCCAGTCCTAATTCTGCCTGTAATGCAAGCTTGTCTTCCTTCTTGAATTCCAATACATTTGTGATGTCATAATTTGCTGGTAATAATGCATCTGTAGCCGTATTCCAGATATCAATATCGATACCGTTCACGATACCAACTAGTTTACCTGCATGATAACGTAAGTGAGCATCTAATTTTTCACCATAGAATTCAGTCTGGATTTCTTGGGCATATGTATTACTTACTGTTGTGATGGCATTTGAATATGTCAATCCACCTTTCAACATGTTCGCATCTTCATATCCTTCTTTTAGAGCATCCTTATTGAATACATAGTCTGGTAAGTTTGTCCAATATTTGATTGTTGGAATGTTGTATACACCCTGGAAACGCAAGTTGTGGATTGTTGTTACAACTTTAGAACGTGACAATGGTGTTTCATTGAATAATGTTCTTAGATATACAGGAACTAGACCTGCTTGCCAGTCATGACAGTGGATTACATCTGGAATCCAATCCATGTAATTCAAGGCAGCAAGAGCTGCTTTTCCAAAATAACAGAACTTTGGAATGTCATCTACAATTGTTGTATATGGCTTTGCTCCTGAGAAGAATTCTTCATTATCGATGAAATCATAAACAACTCCATCCCACACGTATTCCATGATACCTACATAATAAGAACGTCCATCAGCACATAGATCCATATCAAAAGATCCTCTATAGACCATCTTATCTTTATATTCCTGCTTGATGCATTCGTATTTTGGCATGATTACTTTTACATCGCAGTTTAACTTTGTCAATGCTTTAGGCAATGCATACATTACATCTCCTAAACCACCTGTCTTAGCGAATGGGAAGCATTCAGATCCGATGAAGGCAACACTTCTTCTTGGTGTATCAAAGTACACTTCTTCTTCAGCAGGTGTTTCTTCAACTACTTCTTCAACTACTTCTTCAGCAGGTGCTTCTTCAACTACTTCTTCAGCAGGTGCTTCTTCTACTACTTCTTCAACAACTGGTTCTTCTACAACTTTTACTTCTTCAACAACAGCTTCTTTCTTAGCTGCTTTCTTTTCTTTCTTAGCTGGTTTGTCTAAAGCAGCCAATGCTTCAATAAGGTCCGCTTTTTTCAATTTTGAAATATTTTTAATTCCTTTTTCTTTCGCGATGGCTTTTAATTCAGCTACAGTAGAATTTTCGTAATTTTTCTTTGGCATACTGTTTAACCTCCATGGATATAAAAAACACATATCCACTTCTAATATATTATAAAACCTATGACTTTCCAATCAAAACCGCATAAATATGCACTTTTTTAATAAAAAGTTAAGAAAAGAAGACCAAATTGGTCTTCCTTATTCACTTAATAATTCAGCAATCTTGCTGGCAACACCAGCATCTGCACAAATCTGAATGTTGTTTTCAATGATTAAATCCGTGACTTTATTCTTCTTGCAGAAGTCAATGACATTATAAGGTGTATAGCGGAAATCCATATAATAGACCTTGTCATAATGATCTACAAGATAGGGAATAAAGCAGTTGCCATAGGATTCCTTAATGACAAGTACCGAAGATCCATCATTGATTTTGGGATTATCCATCATGGCAAATTGACGGTCCCCAGCTACAAATGTCAGATAGCCAGAATTTATATTCCATCCGGTAATGTCGGCCACAATCTGATAAGGATATTGAATACCATCTTCTTCATAGATCATTTCATTTGTCGCATTGGGAATATAGGCATAAACCGTATCGGGATTGGATTCCATTTCGGCTAGCTGCAATTCCGCATAATAAGAACCTAAGAATGTATCAAACACATATGGTTCAAAATCCTCCAGTTTTTCTGCCTTGAAGCCTTTTGCCTTGCAGAAATTCTGATAGGCATAATAAGCTCCATTGGCTGTCCAGTGATGATCTGTTCTAAAATATAGATATTCATCCCTATGTTCACGGATATCCTCATAAACAGGAATTGGCTCAACATCTTCATAAGAGTTGAAATAGTAGGCAATGGCCTGTCCCTGATCCGATCCACCTATATTTTTTAAGGTTTCTTCTGGCAATACCGAGCTGTTCTGAGGAACGAGTAAAGACCATACCTTTGTCGTCCCTTTTAACTCCTTAGCGGCATTGTTTAAGGCATCAATATAGATATCAGCGGCTTCCTGGCCAAAGTAATAGACCCCATAGGCAGCTCCATTTTCAATATATAAGCCTGCCATAATCTGGTTTTGTACACTTGCTTCCATCATATAGGAATCTGGTACAACCGCTTCCTTCTTTTCCTTTTCTGTCTCTTCGCTTTTTTCTGTAGGGATTTCATCTGCCTGTACATTTCCCCCTACCATCATCGTCTTTGTTTCAACGCCATATAGACGTTTAAAATTGTTGTTGAGTCTAATGAAAGTATCTCTTAATGGAAATGTATCGGAATACCATAAAGATACATCTGAAAAATAGCTTCCATCCAAAAAAGAAGACATGGTAAATTCAGGATATTTTGTCAATTCTCTTTTCTCTACCGTGGATGTGGATGGCCGAAAAAAGAAAAGTAAACCGATTAAAAATACGATTATCATAAATCCAAATCCACCAATGATTCCATAAAGGCGGTATTGATTCAAAATCTGTATCTGTTTCTTTGTAAATTTCTTCATAAGACCCCTTTCTAGAACTGGAAGTATAAAAATGGATTGTATGAATTTCCAATCAAAGCGATAAAGGACAACATCAATAAAAGTGGTATTGTGATAGCTTCACTGATGTTGTAAATCATAAAGAACACTCGATTTCTTCTTCCAAGATTATATAGGATAGAATGTAAACCTGTCCCTATCCTTGTACAGGCGATGATGGAGAAGATCAATAGATAGATATTTCCCATAAATACCGTATTTACCTGCAAACCTGTAAATCCACCTTTGGCAAAGCCAAGCATACCGAATAGAACCGTAAAGAGTTCGGATAATGTTTCAAATTTAAAGATTGTCCACCCTATCATTACAACAAGCAATGTATAGATGCGATTCAATATCGGTGGTATACGATTTTGAATCACAAACTTTTCAAGCAGTAAGAAGGCAAAGTAATACATTCCCCATAGAATATAATTCCATGAAGCGCCATGCCATAACCCTGTTAAAAACCAGACAACGGCCAGATTTCGAATATAGACTGATTTATCACAGCGGGATCCACCTAATGGAATATAGACATAATCGCGAAAGAATGTACTCAAAGAGATATGCCATCGTCTCCAGAAATCCTGAATGGATGTAGCTAGATAAGGATAGTTGAAATTCTCTAAATAATGGAATGCATAAAGC
>JABUSD010000159.1 GCA_021442845.1 Holdemanella sp. | reverse complement strand
GGCTAAGGGGATGCCTGACTTTTCAAAAATTAAGGGGATAGAAAATTTTGTATGAATATAAATTCATACTGACAAGGCCTTCTATTCCTTGCTTAGTTTAGAGTATACCATACCTTACTTATTAAATTATGTGTAAAAAATGTGAAAATATGTGATATGTGAAAATGTGTGATAATTTGGTTATAATTCTCTTTGGTCAGGGAGTTAGAGGCATAATATTTGCATAGAAACTTGTATTAATAAACGGCTTTATTATGCTATAATATACTCCATATGGGAGCTTTGAGAAATGATTGAAAAGACCGTTATTGAAGTAGCTAAAATGCTACAGGCTGAAATTTTAAATTTAGACGATGTAAATAAAAAAATCTGTGGTGTGACAATGGATTCAAGACAGGTTGCACCAAATATGTTATATATTCCAATGGTTGGAACAAGGGTGGATGGACATACTTTTGTTGAATCTGCTATTGAAAAGGGAGCTTCTGCTACTTTGTGGATGGAAGATCATAGACCATATCCAGAAGGAATTGTATGTGTTCTGGTTAAAGATACAGCAAAGGCATTACAGGAATTAGCAAAAACATATCTTGCTACATTGGATTGCAAAGTGATTGCGGTTACTGGATCCAATGGAAAGACTAGCTGTAAGGATATGTTATATAGTGTATTCTCGCAGGAAAGAAAGACACAGAAGACACAAGGAAATCGAAACAATGAATTGGGTCTTCCACTAACAATTCTTGATTTTGATGAAGACATTGAAGTAGCCATTCTTGAGATGGGTATGGAATATAAACATGATATTGATTTCCTATGCAGCATTGCCCAACCAGATATATCTGTCATCACAACAATTGGTACTGCTCATATGGAATTCTTTGGTGGAAAAAAGCAGATTGCTCAATCCAAACTGGAAATTCTGGATAACTTAAAAGAGAATGGATTATTCCTATACAACATTGAAAGTCCTGAACTAAAAGAATGTTTAAAAGAGATGACAATTGATGCATCAAAGGTTATTGCTTCCTTTGGAAAATGTGGTGATATCTCTATTACTTCAGATATCGCTTATGAGGAAGATGGCATTTCTTTTATGACCTCTTTATTACAGGATAGAGTTTATTTGAAGGCATTTGGTGATTTCCAGGCAATGAATAGTCTGCCGGTTATCTATATTGCCCGCCATGAAGGTATTAAAGAAGAATCTATTTTAAAAGGATTGAAAGAATTAGAAATCACAAAAATGCGAACAGCATTGATTTCTGTTGAAAAAGCGCGTATTTTAGATGATACGTATAAATCAAATCCAGAAAGCGCAAAGGCAGCGATTGATACATTGATGAAGATACCGGCAAAGAAACATATTGCATTGCTTGCAGATATGTTAGAACTTGGACCGGAGGAAGATGATCTTCATTATGATGTGGGTGCTTATGCCAAAGAACATGGCGTTGATGTTTTATATTGCACAGGACCAATTTCAAAGCATATGGCAAAAGCATTTGATGGAGCTAGATGGTTTGAGACAAAGGAAGAAATAGTAGAAGCTGTTAAGGACTATCTTCAACAGGATTGTGTCATTCTAGTCAAGGGAAGCCGTGCAATGGCTATGGATAAAATTGTAAATATGTTAAGGGAGATGTAAAGAAATGGACAAGATTAAATTAGGAATTGTCTTTGGTGGACAAAGCAGTGAATATTCTGTTTCACTTCACTCTGTTGGTTCGGTTCTTAGACAGGTCCGCACTGAAAAATACGAAATGACTTTAATTGGTATCGATAAAACAGGTCGTACCTATATTACAGATGCTTCTATAGAAGAAATCGAAGAAGATCAATGGCAAGAAAAGAGTACACCTGCAGCATGGGTGCATAAAGGGATTATTAAACTTGGAAAAACAAATGAAGTAATCGCATTGGATTGTGTATTCCCTGTTCTTCATGGTAAGAATGGTGAGGATGGATGTATCCAGGGATTGTTTGAGTTGATGAATATACACTATGTCGGATGTGATGTTCTATCAAGTGCAGCATCTATGGATAAGGAAATCACCCATATCCTATGTGAGAATGCAGGGATTCCTTGTGCTAAGTATGTATGCATCCGAAAGACACAGACTGTTCCTTCCTTTGATGAATTGAAGCAAACACTTCCACTTCCATGGTTTATTAAGCCATGCAGTGCAGGAAGCAGCTATGGTGTTCATTATGTGGATAATGAAGCAGATTATATGCCAGCTATAGAAGATGCCTTCTATTATGATGGCAGAGGCAAGATTCTTGTAGAAAGCATGATCAAAGGATTGGAAATCGGTTGTGCAGTTATGGGAAATGAAGACATCATTACTGGAGAAGTGGATGAAGTTCGTGTTACAGGCCACATGTATGATTTTGAAGGAAAATATGAAAACAATGGAGCCTCTGTTCATTGTCCTTCATCAATTCCTGATGAAAAACGTCAGGAGGCAAGAGTATTCGCAAAGAAGACATATATTGCGATGAATTGTTGTGGACTTGCTCGTGTGGATATGTTCTTAACAGAGGATAATGAAATCGTATTGAACGAATTGAATACGATTCCTGGATTTACCGCAACTTCAAGATATCCTTCTATGATGAAATCAATTGGAATTGATTTCCCGGATTTGATTGATCGATTGGTTGAATTAGCACTTCAAAGGACAATCAGTGCATGTTAGAGGCATATAGTCGCTGTTGGACTGAAATCGATTATGATGCGATTGAACATAATGTCAAGGAAGTCTATAAGCTTATCGGAAATACAAAACTTATGGCAATTGTAAAGGCGAATGCCTATGGACATGGAGCTGTTGCATGTACAAGAAAGCTGGTTGAATGTGGTGTTGATTTCTTTGGTGTCAGCTCTATCGATGAAGCAATAGAATTAAGAGAAGCAGGGATTTGTGAAAATATTTTAATTCTTGGATATACACCAGTGGAACATTTCCACTATCTTTCTGAATTAAACATTGTACAATCGCTTGTTTCTTATGCATATGCATGTAAACTGGATGCATATGCGAAAAAGAACAACATAAAGATTCGTTGTCACTGCAAGGTAGATACAGGTATGTGTCGTACAGGTGTCATCTACCAGTCACAACAGAAAGATATGAAAGAGATTATAGATGAATATCATTTAAAGAATCTGAGCGTAGAAGGTATTTTCTCACATTTACCTGTAAGCGATGAATTAGATGAGGAATCAAAATCATTTACAGTGAACCAGATTCAGTTGTTCAAGGAAGTGCTGAACAATCTTGAAAAGGAAGGAATCAATCCTGGTATTTGTCATCTTCAAAACAGTTACGGAATCCTGAATTATGGTGATTTGAAATTTGATTACTGTAGAGCAGGACTATTATATATGGGAGTTACTAGCGATGACTCCGTAGAGACTTTAAGCAAGCCTGATTTTATTCCGATCTTATCGCTTTATGCCAATGTGTCTATGGTGAAATGGCTAAGAGAAGGTATGACTGTTAGTTATGGTAGACATTATACAGTCACAAAGCCAACAAAGGTTGCGACATTATCAATCGGGTATGCAGATGGGCTGACACGCCTTGTATCCAACAAGGGGTTGGAAGTATTAATTCATGGTGTGAAATGCCCAATCATCGGAAATGTCTGTATGGACCAGTGCATGGTTGATATTACAGGTGTGGAGGATGTACAAGAAGGGGATGTTGCCTGCATTATCGGTAAACAGAATGGTAATGTGGTGACAGTGGATGAAATCACACGTAAGTCAAAGACAATCAACTATGAGACGTTATCTTTGATTACAGCACGTGTACCACGTTTAGAAAAGAGGGGTTAGTATGATAGGGAAGAAGAGATATGTATCTATAGATATTGCTAAGTATGTAGCTGTATTACTTGTTATATGTGTACATACATTTCCACTTGTTGAGATTTCTTCCCTATTGAACACATATTGGATTCAGACGATCTGTCGTCTTGCGATTCCATTCTTCTTTGCGTCTGCTGGTTTTTTCTTCTTTAGAAAATGGGATGAAGATCCAGAGGTGAATAAGCGGAATCTGATTCGCTTTGAAAAGCGAGTGTTGAAATTATATCTTATCTGGACTGTGATTTATCTCCCTTATACAATCTGGGACTATGCGAAAGCAGGATTTAGCGTGTTGAGTATTGTATCGTATCTGCGTGATTTCCTGTTGAATGGAAGTTATTATCATTTGTGGGTACTTCCTACAATCATGCTTGCGATGCCACTTGTAAGTATGATGTATCAACGGTTTGGATTGTTAAATACATTGAAAACCTGTCTGATTGCATATATTATTGGTTATTTTATCAATGTATATGGACCAGTCTGGGAGCAGGTACCTGTTGTATCCTTTATCTATGAATTCTTTATGAAGGCATTTGCTACATCGCGTAACGGTATCTTTTTTGGACCAATCTTCATAGGTATAGGACTGCTTTTATCCCGTACCAGAAGGCTTCCGAAACAATGGATTATATCAGGCTTTTTAGTAAGTTTTATACTTCTTGTATTAGAGGTAACTCTTTATCGTTTGTTTGGTATTCTAAGAGATATCACAAGTATGTATATTACCCTTATACCTGCTGTTTACTTTTTGATGAATTGGCTTCTTTCTATGAATATCCCAGATAAGCAAAGATATAGAGAACTAAACAAAGAAGCATCATTAATCTATATGTCGCATATTTTATTTGCGAAAGTTTTGATTAATTTGTTCCCTAGGGCTAATTTAGTTGTATATTTTATAACGTTAGCCTTATCACAGTTGTTCGCAACACTTGTAATTACAAATAAGAAGCAATTCCCGATTTTAGAACATTTATTATAAGCGTATGATTCGAGTGTATCAGGTAAAATGTGCACATGAAAATGAAATAGAGGCACATTTGTGTAAAAAATTAAGATTAACAAAAAAAGATCTTTTATCATGGGCAATTCATAGAAAAAGTGTGGATGCTCGTAAACAAAAGGTCTTATTTTCATATGTCATTGATTGTGAAGTTCGAAATGAAAAAAAATATCTAAAAGATAAGGATGTCATTATAAAGCCAGATGAAACGTATCATAATCCCAAAATGGGCAATAAGAAATTGCTTGCTAGACCAATAGTGGCTGGATTTGGCCCTGCTGGTATGTTCGCATCGCTGCTGCTTGCTCGCAATGGATACAATCCAGTAATTATTGAAAGAGGAAGCAATGTAGAAATCCGTCAGGAAAAGGTGAATACATTCTGGAAGACACAAAAGTTAGATGAGGAATGCAATGTGCAGTTTGGTGAAGGGGGAGCGGGAACCTTTAGCGATGGAAAACTCACGACAAGATCAAAGGATAGCCGTTGTACAAAGGTATTGGAGGAATTTGTGCATTTTGGGGCAAAGGAAGAAATTCTTGTAGATGCACACCCTCATATCGGTACAGATTCCTTTGTCAAAATATTAAAGAATTTAAGAAAAGAAATTGTTGAACTTGGTGGTACATTCTATTTTGATTCAAAATTAGAGGATATTGAAGTAGAGAATAATGAATTGAAATCAATTACTGTAAATGGTAAGAGAATATTATGCAATGCGATGATTTTAGGAATTGGACATAGTGCAACCGATACGATCCATATGCTGCATGATAAAGGATTGCAGATGGAGAATAAACCATTTGCGGTTGGAGTAAGAATTGAACATACACAGGAATATATCAATAGAGCCATGTTAAAGGAATATTGTCATGATGAAAGACTGATTCCAGCAAGATATCAGTTAACCTACATGGCATCCAACCAAAAGGGTGTCTATACATTCTGCATGTGTCCAGGAGGATATGTAGTCAACAGCTCTTCTAAAAATGGACAGCTTGTTGTTAATGGAATGAGCTATGCAGCACGTGATGGTATCAATGCCAATAGCGCCTTGCTTGTTCAGGTGAATGAATCGGATTATGGAATGGAATTGTTTGATGGATTAAAATACCAGGAACAATTGGAGAGGAAAGCCTATGAAATGGCAGGTGGATTTAAAGGGGCTTGTCAGCTGGCAAAGGATTATTTATCCCATACGATAAGTGATGCATATGAAAATGTATTGCCTACAATAGAAACGGGAAGTGTATTTGTTGATTTAAACAACTTGTTTAGTACAGAGGTTAATCTTGCTTTGCATGAAGCCCTGGAGCATTATGAAAGAAAAGTTCCTGGGTTTGTATCAGAAGGAGCTATCTTAACCGCCGTTGAATCAAGGAGTTCATCTTCTATCCGCATATATCGCGATGATGGATGCATGTCGAATATTGCAGGCATTTATCCTTCAGGGGAAGGCAGTGGATATGCAGGCGGTATTATGACAAGTGCAATTGATGGGCTGAAATGTGCAGAATATTTAATCAAGACTTTTGACAAGGATATAACATCCTAAGTAAAATTTAAAAAAGGAGCTAACGATTATGACAGAGTACTGCAAGGGATGTGGTGTTCTCTTACAAAATGAGAACCCAGAAGAGATTGGATATGTACCTAGCTTAGATGCATCTTTATGCCAGAGATGTTTTCGTATTCGCAACTATGGAGATGTTGTAATTTCCATGCAGCAAGGGGTTGAATCCAATCAGACCTTTGAAAAGATAAATGAAATAGATGGGATTGTTTTCTGGATTGTGGATTTATTTGCTTTTGAATCCAGCATCATTTCCAGATTGAATCAGAAATTACCGAATAAGGAAATAATACTAGTACTGACAAAAAGAGATGTACTTCCTAAGACATTAACAGATGATAAGATTCGTAATTTTGTCATGGATCGTCTAAAGGAAGAGAATATCAAGGTGAAAGATATTATAATTGGAGGATATCTTCTTAAAAAAGGAGAAGCTGCTGATAATTTTTTAGATGAAGTGGATTATATGATTGATAAATATCGCAACGGTAAAGACTGCATTTTTATGGGGGTTGCCAATGTCGGTAAATCGACTGTGTTAAATGGACTTTTAAGCAGCAATGCACTAACGACATCTAGAAATCCAGGAACAACATTGGATTTAATTCCAATTGAAAGAGAAGGATATACTATTTTTGATACACCTGGTATAGAAAACAAGCATTCTGCACTAACATATCTACAGCCTAAGGACTTAAAGGCTGTTATCCCAACAAAACCAATTCGGCCATTTGTCTCACAGATTTATGAAGACCAGTCCTTTGCGGCAGGTGGACTTGCCAGATTGGATTTAGTGGTCAAAGGCAAAGCGAGTGTAGTCGGGTACTTCTCGCGTTCCATTTCCATTCATAGAGGGAAACTATCGACAGCGGATGCATTATGGCAGAATCATTTAAATGAAATGCTTGTACCATGTCTGGATACATCCTTGAAGACAATGCACACATACCATTCCACTATGAAAGGGTATAAGAAAATGGATGTTGTGATTCATGGTGTTGGATGGTTCTGCATCAGTGGAGATATTCAGGATGTTTCGGTAAAAGTGCATAAAGGTATTTATGTATCATTTAGAAAGGCGATGATTTAAATATGTTATCAAATGAAAATAAAAAGTATTTAAGAAAGTTAAGTCAGGATTATCGTGCTTTAATTCAGATTGGAAAAGATGGTTTAAGTGAAAATCTATATAATACATTAGATGATTCATTAGAAGCCCATGAACTTGTAAAGTGTAAATTGTTAAAGACAAGTCCAATTGAAACAAGAGAGGCTGCTATTGAATGCGCAGGAGCTACAGGAAGTGAAATTGTGCATATCATCGGTCATACATTTGTGTTATATCGTAGAAGCAAGGAAAATAAGTTAGGGCTTAAGAAATGAGAGTCGCAATATTAGGTGGATCTTTTGATCCGATTCATTTAGGTCATATAGCGATTGCTGAAAATGCTTTACAGCAATTAGAAGTAGATGAAATCTGGTTTCTTCCCAGCCATAAGACACCATTGAAAAGTAGAGATCTGACATCCGACGAAGACCGCTTGAATATGCTTTATCTGGCAACAGAAGATAATCCAAAGTTCAAGGTATGTACAATTGAAATGGAACGACAAGGAATCAGTTATACAGTTGATACGCTTCGGGCATTGAAGGAAATATATCCGGCGTATACATTCTACTGGATGATTGGAAATGATCAGCTAGAGCAGTTTAGCGCATGGAAAGAACCGGATGAAATTTGTAAATTAGCACATGTGGTTGCATATAACCGAGATGGAAAAATCTGCAAAACCAGCTATCCAATCCAAAGTATGTATATGAAGGATGTTCCTGTATCAAGCAGTGATATCCGTGTTGGAAATAAATTGAATTATTTGAATCCAAAAGTATTGGATTATATTTATGATCATAGATTGTATGTAAAAAACTTTGTGAAGACACGTGTTAAAGAAAAGCGTTATCTTCATACATTATCGGTTGCCAAACTCTGTGAAGAAATTGCCAAAGCCAATGGATTGGATGTGCAGAAAGCCTATTATGTAGGCTTGTTCCATGATATTGCCAAAAGCATGCCTGTTGATGAAATGGCAAAATGGATGGAGATCATATGCCCGGAAAATATGCATTATGCTTATGGTGTATGGCATGGATTTGTTGGAAGTGAAATAGTAGATCGTATTTTTGGAATTAATGACTTTCAGATTAAGAATGCCATCTATCACCACGTTCTTGGAACTAGCGATGATCCATATGCGATGGTTGTCTTCTGTGCGGATAAGCTGGATCCTTTAAGAGGATATGAAGTACAGCCTATGATTGATATCTGTAAACGAAATATTTATGAAGGCTTTTATCTTGAAAAAGAAGAAAATGCAAAATATGTAAAGGAACATTATTAGAATGGAATTTAAAGACATAGTATTAAAGGCAATAAGCGAAAAAAAAGGGTTTGATATTTGTGATTATGACTGCAGAACATTGACTCCATTTATGGATCACATGATTGTTGTTTCGACAAATAACATACGACAGAACAATGCCATTGCTCAGAATATCAAGGATAGATTGAAAGAAAACAATGTAGATATACAGGTACGCGTAGAAGGGAATACGGATTCCAGATGGCTATTGATTGATCTGCAGGAGATTGTCGTAAATCTATTTGTTCATGAAGAAAGGCAGGTGTACCAGCTGGATCGTCTTTATGGAGATGTTCCATGCCAGGTTTATGATCTATAACAAGCTTGCATCTTATTATGATGAATTGGTAAAAGACGATGAAGCAACAAAATGCTGGGTAAACTGGATTGAAAAGGAATGCAGACCTTGTACTTTGTTAGAGCTTGCCTGTGGAAGCGGTGAAATTACACTGGCTTTATCTAAGGATGGATATGCAGTCACAGCCCTTGATTTAAGTGAGCAGATGGTAGAGAAGGCGAAAGCAAAGGATGTGGATGGAAAAATCCTGTTTTATGTACAGGACATGAAGGATTTAAGCAATCTTCCTACATTTGATGCGATTACTTGTTTGTGTGATAGCTTTAACTATATTTTAAGCAAAAAAGAAGTCATCCATTTCTTTCAGGAAGTTCATAATCATCTGAATTCAAAAGGACATTTCTTCTTTGATACGCACTCACTGGATCGATTGACTGAATTTGAAGAGGAATTCAATGAAACAGGTTCGTTTGATGACTGTGATTATCAGTGGTCCATTATGGCTGAAGATGAAAGAGTATATCAGGACTTTGCCTTCTATCTTCCAGATGGTAGTATGATACAGGAACACCATATCCAAAGGGTCTATCATCCAGACTGGTTGAAAGAGGAACTAGAAAAATTGTTTATAATTGAAAAAACAACAACAGATTTTGATTTAAAAGGAATCTGTGAAGGCGAAAAATACTTTTATGTATGTAGAAAGAGGTAATAGATATGATAGGAATTATTGCAGCAATGGATGCTGAAGTAAATGCGATGAAAGCGTTTGTGACTGTAACGAAAACAGAAACAATTGCAGGTGTTGAGTTAACATATGGAAATGTAGATGGAAAAGATGTTGTTCTTTGCAAGAGTGGGGTTGGAAAAGGATTCGCAGCTATGGCAACCGCAATTCTTTGTATGCAGGCTAAACCAGATGCGATTATCAATATCGGAACAGCTGGTGGATTAAGATTGAATGAAAATGTCTTTGATATTGTGATTAGCGATACAATTGTACAGGCAGATTATGATACATCTCCTTTAGATGGTGAATCTGGAAGAGGACTGATATTCAAGCCAGACGATACAATGCGAGATGCTTGTATTGAAGCTGCTAAGCAATGTAATATTTCTTATCATGTGGGTACAATTGCTTCACAGGATTTATTCATGGAAAGAAAAGAGGATTATGATAAGCTGATAACACATTTTCCTGAATCAATCTGCTCTGAAATGGAAGCAGGGGCTGTTGCACAGGTGGCTTCCAAGTTTAATATTCCATTTGTGATTGGAAGATCGTTAAGCGATGTGGTAGGAAAAGGAAACAATTCGATTGACTTTATGAAATATGTAGAACTAGCAAGTGAACAATCTGCAAAATTAGTAAAGACAT
>JABUSD010000278.1 GCA_021442845.1 Holdemanella sp. | reverse complement strand
GAAGGAATTTTATTGATATCGAAATTATCAAATTATCAAAGGTGTATACGAATACGTTATCACGATATCAGAAGCTTTTGAAAGAAAGAAATGCATTATTAAAACAGGATCATATTGATGATCATCTGTTGCATATCTATACATCTTTGATGATTCAGGATGAAAAGGTAATCATTCTTCAAAGAAAGCAGTTTATTGAAGAGTTAATAAAAAAATCAAGAAATTTATATCCGCTTTTTTCTAAGAAGGATGAAATGATTGATATTCAATATCGTACGATGATATCCGATTTTGATAATATCGAAGATCAGCTTGAAAAGGAATACGAAAATAAGCTTAACAAGGATAAGCAGTATCATCAGACAACGGTAGGAATTCATCGGGATGATTTGTTGTTTATGTTGAATGGTAAGCCTGTTCATGAAGTTGCTAGCCAGGGACAGAAACGGAGTTTTCTTCTTTCCTTAAAGCTAGGATTGGCACAGATTATCTATGAAAAAAAAGGAGAATATCCAATTTTATTACTGGATGATGTATTCAGTGAATTGGATGAATATAGAAAAAGAAGATTGATTCAGATTCTTCCTAAGAATATGCAGATTTTTATCACGAGTGCAGAAGTATTGGATAAACGATGGTTTGAGAATCGCAATGTATATTTTTATGAAGTGAATCATGGCGTTGTAAAGGAGGTAAAATAATGGCTGAAGAAAAAATCGAAGTGGTAGATTTAGAAGCATTAGAAGAGCAGTCTACATTGGTAGATCATTCTTATACGGCGGATGATATCCAGGTGTTAGAAGGATTAGAAGCTGTCCGTATGCGTCCTGGTATGTATATTGGTTCAACAAGTTCTAGAGGTCTTCATCACCTTGTCTGGGAAATTGTCGATAATGGGATTGATGAGGCATTAGCTGGATTTGCGAATCAGATTGATGTTGTGATTGAAGAAGGCGATATTATTTCTGTTCGTGATAATGGACGTGGTATGCCTGTTGGAATTCATGAAAAGACAGGAATCAGTGCGGTTGAAACAATTATGACTGTATTACATGCTGGTGGTAAATTCGGTGGTGGAGCCTATAAAGTATCAGGAGGTCTTCACGGTGTTGGCGCTAGTGTTGTAAATGCATTAAGTGAATGGTTAGAAGTAACTGTATTTCAGAATGGAAAGAAGTATTTTATCCGTTTTGAAAATGGAGGGCACGCCATCGAACAGTTAAAGGTTATTGGGGATTGTGATGAAACCGGAACACTGGTTCGTTTTAAAGCTGATCCTACAATTTTTGAAGAAACAACTGTCTATGATTACGATACATTAAATGGACGTTTAAGACAGCTTGCCTTTTTGAATAAGAATATCTGTTTAACTTTAACAGATGCTCGTACTTCAGAATTAAAAAAATCTGAATATAAATATGAAGGTGGTATTAAACAATATGTTCAATACATAAACCGAGGTAGAAAAGTAATTAATGAAGCAGTTATTTATATGGAAGGATTCCAGGATGGTATTTCTGCTGAAGTTGCTCTTCAATATAATGATGGATATCACACAAAAATCTATTCATTCTGTAATAATATCAATACGCATGAAGGTGGATTTCATGAAGAAGGGTTCAGAATGGCACTGACTCGTGTTATTAATACTTATGCGAAAGATAATAACATTATCAAAAAGGACGAATCTTTAGCTCAGGATGATGTTAAAGAAGGACTTGTTGCGATTATTTCAGTTAAGCATCCAAATCCTCAATATGAAGGACAAACAAAGACAAAATTAGGAAACAGTGAAGTTCGTAAGATTGTTTCTGGTATTGTTGGAGATGGTTTGAAACGATTCCTTATGGAAAATCCTCAGGTTGCAAAAGAAATGTGCAATAAAGCTGTTGTTGCCAGTGATGCTCGTAATGCGGCTAAACGTGCAAGAGAAGCAACACGCCGTAAATCAGCATTGGATGGAATCAGTTCACTACCTGGTAAATTAACAGATTGTTCAGTTAAAGATCCATCATTAACTGAAATATTTATTGTCGAAGGGGATTCTGCCGGTGGATCTGCAAAACAGGGAAGAAATTCAAAGACACAGGCAATTTTACCTTTACGCGGAAAAATATTGAATGTTGAAAAAGCAAGAGAACATAAGATTTTTGAAAATGCGGAAATCCGTAGTATGATCACTGCCTTTGGTTGTGGAATCAAAGAGGAAGTGGATATCAATAATCTTAAGTATCATAAGATCATCATTATGACTGATGCCGATGTTGATGGTAGTCATATCTGTACATTAATGTTGACTTTCTTATACCGTTTTATGCGCCCTATCGTAGAACAGGGATATGTATATATTGCCCAACCTCCACTTTATAAAGTGCAGAAGGGTAAGAAGATTGTATATGCTTATAAAGAACAGGAAATGGATAAGATTCGTGAAGAGTTTAAAGAAGGATATAAAGTACAGCGTTACAAGGGTTTAGGTGAAATGGATGCAGAACAGCTATGGGAAACAACTATGGATCCAAGAAATCGTGTTTTGAAACGTGTAACGATTGATGATGCGATGGAAGCAGATAGTGTATTCAGCATGTTGATGGGAGAAGATGTAGATCCACGTCGAGAATTCATCCAGAACAATGCAGTATATGCTACGCTTGATTATTAGGAGGTCATGTGAATGGAAGATAAGAAATATGACTATATAGAAAATGTGGAAATATCGAAAGAGATGAAAGAATCCTTTCTGGATTATTCCATGTCGGTTATTGTACAGCGTGCCCTTCCTGATGTTAGAGATGGAATGAAACCAGTTCATCGTAGAATTATGCATGCGATGAATTCATTAAATATTACGGCAGGCGTTGCGCATAAGAAAAGTGCCCGTATTGTTGGTGATGTAATTGGTAAATATCATCCTCACGGTGATACGGCGGTATATGATGCGATGGTGCGTATGGCACAGGATTTTAACTATCGATATCCTTTAGTAGATGGACATGGTAACTTTGGTTCATTGGATGGTGATGGAGCGGCAGCGATGCGTTATACAGAAGCTCGTATGTCTAAAATCTCTATGGAAATGATGCGTGATATCAATAAGGATACAGTTGATTTTATTGAAAACTATGATGGTGAAGAATCAGAACCAACGGTATTGCCATCACGTATTCCAAATCTATTGATTAATGGGTCTATGGGAATTGCGGTTGGCATGGCTACCAATATCCCTCCACACAATCTATCTGAAACAATCAAAGCGATATTTGCGGTTATGGATAATCCGGATATTACGGTTCCAGAATTGATGGAATATATTAAAGGACCTGATTTCCCTACTGGTGGTATCATTCTTGGTAGAAGAGGAATTAGACAGGCGTATGAAACGGGTAGAGGATCTATTATTATCCGTTCTAAATATAGGGTGGAAGAATTAGATAATGGAAAGAAAAACATTATTTTTTATGAAATTCCATATCAGGTAAATAAAGCGACTTTAATCACAAAGATGGCTTCCTTAATCAATGAAAAAACGATTCAAGGAGTTACTTATCTAAATGATGAAAGTAACCGTGAAGGTATTCGAATTGTAATGGAATTGAAAAAGGATGTACAGGAAGATGTTATTTTAAATCAGTTATTTAAGATGACTCCATTGCAGGCATCATTTGGTATTAATATGCTTGCACTTGAGAATGGAAGACCTAAACAGCTTCCACTAAAAGATATCATTAATGATTATATTGATCATCAGGTAGATGTCATTATTCGTAAAACAAAATATGATTTACAAAAAGCTTTAGATAGAGCGCATATTTTAGAAGGATTACGTATTGCGATTGATAATATTGATGAGATTATTCATATGATTCGATCATCTCAAAAAGAAGAAGCAGGTCTTGTTCTTGATTTATGCGAACGTTTCAATCTATCAGAAATTCAGGCAAAGGCAATTCTTGCGATGCAGATTCGTCGCTTATCTGGATTGGAAAGAGATAAGATTGAAAATGAATACAATGAATTATTGAAGGCGATTGCTGATTATCGTGATATCCTTGAAAATCATTCACGTGTTCTTCAGATTATCCGTGATGATCTTGTTGAAATTGATAAGAAATACGGAGATGAAAGAAGAACGGAAATCGGTGATTACATTAGTGAAATGGAAGATGAAGATTTAATTTCTGTTGAAGATATCATTATCACATTAACAGAAGCAGGATATATTAAGCGTCAGCCGGTTGATATCTATAAGGCACAGAATCGTGGTGGGCGTGGAATTAAATCACTTACATTAAATGAAGAGGATTCCATTGATACAATGATTTCTTTATCAACACATGATTATCTATTATTATTTACAAATAAAGGTAGAGTTTATCGTATGCGTGGATTTAATATTCCACAGGCATCGCGTGTTGCGAAAGGAATACCAATTGTTAACCTGATTCAGATGGAAAAAGATGAAAAGGTTCATATTCTACAGCCATTACCAAAGGATAATAAGTTCAATGATATTGAATATAAAAACTTATTATTTGTTACGAAGAATGGTGTTGTAAAACGAACATCGATTGATCAGTTCAGTAATATTAATAAGAATGGTAAAATCGCAATTAGTTTACGTGAGGATGATGAGCTTGTATTTGTAAAACCAACAACAGGAAATGAAGAAATCATTATTGCAGGATCGAATGGAAAAGCGGTTCGATTCAATGAAGATGATGTTCGATTAATGGGAAGAAGTGCAAGTGGTGTACGTGGATTTGAATGTGATGGTAGCATAGTTGTAGGTGTAGCTACTTCTCTTGAAGGAAATACCATTTTATCTGTTAGTGAAAACGGATATGGAAAACGAAGTTATTTAGAGGATTATCGATTAACATCACGTGGTAAAAAAGGTGTACGCACAATCAACATTACAGAAAAAACAGGTAATTTGATTAGTGTATGTGCAGTAACTGGAAATGAAGATGTTATGATGGTATCCAGCTCAGGAATTATGATTCGTACGAGTGTTGAAAATATTGGAATTTATGGACGTAATACACAAGGTGTACGTTTAATGAATTTAACTGAGGATGCAAAAGTAACAAAGGTTACGCTTGTCAATCGTGAAGAGGAAAGTGAAGAATAATAATCATGACCAATATCTTTGTATATTGGTCATGGTTAATTAGAAAGGAAATAATTTAAAATGTTTTTTTATCCTATATATTTTGATTATACATATATATTAGTAATCATTGGTTTTGTGATTACCGCGTGGGCTTCAATTAATATTAAAAGCACATATGCAAAGTATTCTCAACAACGAGCACAATGTGGGTTAAGAGCTAATGAAGTTGCAAGAGCAATATTAAATAGTGCAAATATCTATGATATTCGAATTGGAAGAATTAATGGTAATTTAACTGATAATTTCAATCCTAAAAATTGTATTGTCAGCTTATCAGATTCTGTTCATGATTCAACATCCATTGCTGCGATTGGAGTAGCAGCACATGAATGTGGACATGCGATTCAATATCATGAAGGATATAGTTTAATTAAAATCCGAAATACGATTGTTCCTATTGTTAATGTTGGATCGTCTTTATCATTACCAGTTATTCTTATTGGTGTATTGATTGGGATGTCAAATATAGTTACATTTGGTATTTTCCTATTTTCATTAACATTAATATTCCAGTTGATTACATTACCGGTTGAATTAAATGCATCATCCAGAGCTCTTGAAATATTAAAGACAAGTGGACAATTTACACCAAATGAATTATCAGGAGCAAAAAAAGTTTTAACAGCTGCTGCTCTAACATATGTTGCAGCTGCATTCTCAACTCTTTTACAGCTTTTACGATTAGTTCTGATTTTCGGAGGAAAAAGTAATAAAAGAAGATGACAATCATATGACCATTCATACATATTCTATTCATATGAATGGTCATGTTTTTATTTCATATTGCAGAAAAACTAAAAGAATGATATAAGTATATGGTGTAAAACGTAGATAAGGAAAAGTATATTAAAATATATTTTAGAGACGATATGGATGGTGAAAATATCGATGTGTTTTAATAGAAAAAGCACCTTAGAGTGATTGAATGAAAAAAGAGTAGTTTAATCCGGTACATACCGTTATCATGTCAAGTGATCTTATTTTATATAAGATAAGAAGGGTGGCAACGCGAGACATCGTCCCTTTATTGGGATAAGTGTCTTTTTTTTTACACCAGGAAAAGAGGAGGAAAATATGTTAGATATCAAATTTGTACGTGAAAATCCTGAAGCAGTTAAAGAAAATATGAAAAAGAAATTTCAGGATCATAAATTACACCTTGTTGATGAAGTGTTAGAAGAGGATAAGGAATTACGTGCATCCCAACAAAGAGGTGATGATTTAAGAGCTAAATCAAAGACAATTTCAAAGCAGATTGGTGCTTTAATGAAGCAGGGATTAAAAGAAGATGCTGCAAAGATTAAAGAAGAAATCGCAAATATTAAAAATGAATTAGTAAGTCTTGAAGAAAAAGAAAATACATTAAGAGAATCTGTAAGAAGCAAGATGTTAATGATTCCTAATATCATCGATCCAAGTGTTCCAATTGGTAAAGATGATTCAGAAAATGTAGAAGTTCAAAGATTTGGAGAACCACTTGTACCTGAATATGAAATTCCATATCATGCCGATATTATCAATGCGGTAAACGGTATGGATAAGGCAGCAGCAGGTAGAACTTCAGGAGAAGGTTTTTATTTCTTATTAGGTGATATTGCTCGATTACATGAAGCTATGATTGCATGTGCAAGAGATTTCATGATTAATAATGGATTCACTTATGCGATTCCACCATTTATGATTCATGCAGATGTTGTAGAAGGTGTTATGTCGTTCCCTGAAATGCAAGCTATGATGTATAAGATTGAAGGTGAAGATTTATTCCTTATCGGTACATCAGAACATTCAATGATTGGTAAGTTTAAAGGACAGATTTTAAAGAAGGAAGAATTACCTATTAATATGACTTCTTATTCACCATGTTTCCGTAAAGAAGGGGGATCACATGGATTAGAAGAAAGAGGATTGTATCGTGTGCATCAATTTGAAAAACAGGAAATGATTGTTATATGTGAACCTGAAGAATCAATGGATTGGTATGAAAAGATGTGGAAGTTAACTGTAGATCTATTTAGATTATGGGATATTCCAGTTCGCCAGTTAGAATGCTGTTCAGGTGATTTAGCGGATTTAAAAGTTAAGTCATGTGATATTGAAGCATGGTCACCAAGACAGAAGAAATACTTTGAAGTTGGAAGCTGTTCAAACTTAGGGGATGCACAGGCAAGACGTTTAGGTATTCGTACAAAAGGAGAAAAAGGAACTTATTTCCTTCACACATTAAACAATACAGTTGTTGCTTCTCCTCGTGGATTAATCGCATTAATTGAGAATAACTATCAGCCAGATGGATCTATTTTAATTCCAGAGGCTTTGCAGCCTTATATGGGTGGCGTTAAAAAAATAGGATAAGTTGATTTAATATTAATAAATTGCTATAATATCACTGCTACTACAATGGTATCTTATGAATCAGGTCAGGTCGGGAACGAAGCAGCCTTAAGTATGCTCTATCATGTGTGGTAGCATTTTTTTATAGGGAATCATATGAATGAAGAAAAATGGATGAAAGAAGCAATAAAACAGGCAAAAAAGGCAGAAATGTATGATGAGGTACCGATTGGATGTATTATTGTAAAAGATGATAAAATAATTGCTCGTGGATACAATAAAAGAGAGAAGACACAACAGAGTATTCATCATGCGGAAATGATAGCGATACAGAAAGCTTGTAAAAAGATAGGATCCTGGCGTTTAGAGGATTGTGATTTATATGTGACATTAGAACCATGTCCAATGTGTGCTGGAGCCATTATTCAATCAAGAATTCGTAATGTGTATTTTGGTGCTTATGATTATAAAGGCGGTTGTGCTGGAACCTGCATTAATCTCTTTGAAATCAAACCGTTCAATCATCATCCGAATTATCAAGGTGGCATTTTAAGTGAAGAGTGCTCTTCCCTGCTATCTGCATTTTTTAAAAGAAAGCGAAGGAAATAAATCCTTCGCTTTAGTTTTCTAACATGATTGAAATAATTTCTTTATCTGTTTCCTTCATTCCATCATGACCTAAACGATTGATATTATGAATTGTATTCTCTACTCCTGCTGTAATAATACCATCACCGCGTCTAAACTGTTGTCCTTGTTTATACATATAGTAACCAAGAATACCAGCATCAACAGCAGCAGCAATTTTTCCAGCGCAGCTAGGCTTTGCACCATCACAGATAATTCCTGATGTGATTGCTAATGCATTTACAATCGTATGAGAGACTTCTTCGTATCCACCACCTAAAATATAAGCAATCCCCGCTCCTGCTCCTGCTCCAGCGCTAATAGCTCCACAATAAGCAGATAATCTTCCAATACCTGTTTTTAGATGTATAGTAATTAAATTTGATACGACAAGAGCACGTATTAATTCATCTTTTGTTGATCCTAATTCCCTACTGTATTCAATTACAGGTAAGGAACATGTCATTCCCTGGTTTCCACTTCCTGAATTAATAATGACTGGTAATTCACATCCACTCATTCTTGCATCAGATCCTGCAGCTGCAGCTGCTTTAGCTCTATTCTTTATATCATCTCCATACACCTTTAATAAAACACTTCCAATATTAGCTCCCCAATCATTCTTTATTCCTTCATTAGAGATATTTGAATTGTATTGAATCTGACGCATAATAATTTCTTCTACATCCTGAATATATACACTATCAGCAAATTCAATTATTTTTTCTACTGATAATAGATTTCTATTTGTATTTTGAAATTCATTTAAATCACTATCATTATGCTGATATAGCACTTCCCCGTTCTTTTCTATCCATACGATATTTGTATGAGATCGACATATTCTAACTTTAGCATATTCTTTATTTTTATAAGCAGTAATTATAATATCCAACACTTCAGATCCATCTGTATTTAATACTTTCATATCACATACATCTAAGTAATTTTTAGCTTCAATCTTCTTCTCTTCCGAAATATTACTTATTGCTTCTAATGCTTTATTTTCATTACCCGCAATAATTCCAAGTGCAACAGCTGCTTTAATTCCCTTCAAACCATTTGTATTTGGAATAATTACACTTTTAACATTCTTTAATATATTTCCACTTACTTCAATAATCACTTTATCAGGAATATCATTTAATACCGAACGTACTTTTGCAGCACAATATGCAATAGATATTGGTTCTGTACATCCCATTGCAGGAATCAATTCTTCTTTTAATATCTGAATATAATTATTATAAATAGTATTATCCATATACTTATACCTTCCATTTACTATACAATCATTCTAACATTAAAAACGTTGTATAGAAAAAATAAACTTTATAAATGTGTTATAATACTACTTGTAGAAAGTGAGGCTATATATGGCATATCAGGCATTATATAGAAAATATAGACCTTCTAATTTTGATGAAGTAGTTGGACAACAACATATTATCCAGACATTAAAAAATGCGATATATCAGAATAGAATTGCTCATGCATATTTATTTTGTGGTCCTAGAGGTACTGGTAAAACATCAATCGCTAAAATATTTGCAAGAATGTTAAATTGTACAGATAAAAAGACAAAACCATGTGGTCAGTGTTTAAACTGTCAGACATCTTTTGCTGGAAATCATCCTGATATTATTGAAATTGATGCTGCTTCAAATAACGGTGTTGATGAAGTTAGAAATTTAATCGATAAAGTAAAATATGCACCATTACACGGGACGTTTAAAGTATATATCATCGATGAAGTTCATATGATGTCGCAAGGAGCTTTCAATGCACTATTAAAAACAATTGAAGAACCGCCAGAACATGTTATATTCATATTTGCGACAACGGAACCTAATAAAGTAATACCTACTATCATTTCAAGATGTCAGCGTTTTGATTTTAGTAAAGTATCGGATGAAGATATTATTAAAAGATTAAAAGTTGTATGTGCATCTGAAAAGATTGATATAGAACTGGAAGCATTGGAATTAATCGCAAAGTTAGCTGATGGAGGTATGCGTGATTCTTTATCAATCCTTGACCAATGTGTTGCTTATTGTATTTCAAAGATAACCGTTGACGATGTAAGAAGTATTTATGGTGTCTTAAACACTCAGGATTTATCCGATTTGTTTATATATATCTATAGAAACAATGTAGATCAATTAATGACAGCACTACAGAATTATGCAAACAAAGGTGTTGATTTAAAAAGAATGTTCAGTGATTTGATGAATTTGATTAAAGAGTCTATAATTGTTGATTATTCTCCAAAGACTACATTAGTAAGTTTAAGTCATAAATCAATAATAGAAAAAGATATGCTTATTTCTAATGTTAATACAAGATTATCTTTATTGGATAGTATGATGGACACATATAGTAAATTTACATATGCATCCAATATATTGGATTATATACAAACTTGTTTTTTATCATTTATTTCCAAATCATATGAACCTGAAAATAAGATACATAATGTGAATTCATATATAAAAGAAGAAAAAAATATGAATACAAGTACATTTAAATCATATGAAAATAATTCATCTCAATCAGATATAAGTGATAAACCAGCTAAAATAAGCCAATATTTAGACGATAACCAAGATAAGGTTGTTTCTGATGTTTCACGTGAAACATTTATAGAGGAAGAAAAAGAGGATAATAAAATCATATTAAATGATGAATATCTTCTTCAGTTGCTTGTTGGTGCAAATAAAAT
>JABUSD010000077.1 GCA_021442845.1 Holdemanella sp. | reverse complement strand
ATGCGATAAAGTGGGCTGAAAAGCCAAGCCAGGTGGCACCGCAGGAGACAATTGCACTCTTGTCCTAGCAAATCAAGCAGGACAGGAGTTTTTTTTATTCCCGTCCTGAAACAGAAAGGAAACCCTATTATGAAACAGGAAAAAAACATCCCTTACAAAATCTATCTTGAGGAAAGCGAGATGCCAAAAGCCTGGTATAACCTTCGTGCCGATATGAAAAAGAAGCCGGCTCCTCTGCTGAATCCGGAAACCCTGGAACCCATGACTGCTGAGGAACTGGGTGCCGTATTCTGCGAAGAACTGGTCAAGCAGGAACTGGATACGGAAACAGCCTATTTCCCGATTCCGCAGGAAATCCAAGATTTTTATAAAATGTACCGCCCTTCACCTCTGGTAAGAGCCTACTGCCTGGAAGAAAAACTGCAGACACCTGCCAAAATTTATTACAAATTCGAAGGCAACAATACCAGCGGATCCCACAAGCTGAACTCCGCCATTGCGCAGGCTTACTATGCCAAGAATCAGGGCCTGAAAGGCGTGACTACAGAAACAGGTGCCGGCCAGTGGGGAACAGCCCTCAGTATGGCCTGCGCCTATCTCGGCCTGGACTGCAAAGTCTACATGGTGAAAGTCTCCTATGAACAGAAGCCATTCAGAAGGGAAGTTATGAGAACCTATGGAGCTGAAGTTACTCCATCTCCATCTGAAACAACAGCCATCGGCCGCAAAATTCTCGAAGAGCATCCAGGCACAACCGGTTCTCTTGGGTGTGCCATTTCCGAAGCTGTGGAAGCTGCTACTTCCAAAGAAGGCTATCGTTATGTTCTGGGCAGCGTGCTGAACCAGGTTATGCTTCATCAGTCCATTATCGGTCTGGAAACCAAGGCTGCACTGGACAAATACGGCATTACTCCGGATGTAATCATTGGCTGCGCCGGCGGCGGATCCAATCTGGGCGGTCTGATTGCCCCGTTTATGGGGGAACAGCTCAGAGGCGAAAAGAACTATCAGTTTATTGCTGTGGAGCCTGCAAGCTGTCCGTCTTTAACCAGAGGAAAATATGCCTATGACTTCTGCGATACAGGAAAGGTAACTCCACTTGCCAAAATGTATACGCTGGGAAGCGGATTTATTCCTTCCGCCAACCATGCCGGCGGATTAAGATACCATGGCATGAGCTCCACTCTTTCCGAACTGTACGATCAGGGTCTGCTGGAAGCAAGAAGCGTGGAGCAGACAGCCGTATTTGAAGCTGCCAAAATGTTTGCCCAGGTGGAAGGGATCCTTCCTGCTCCTGAAAGCAGCCATGCCATCCGTGTTGCCATTGATGAAGCGATGAAATGCAAGGAAACCGGTGAGGAAAAGACCATTGTCTTCGGTCTCACAGGAACCGGCTACTTTGACATGGTTGCATACGAAAAATTCAACAATGGGGAAATGACGGACTATATTCCAACAGATGAAGATCTTGCCCAGGGATTTGCAGGTATTCCTAAATTTGAAGGAAATGAAATTGACTAAATGAAAAGGCCGAATGGCCTTTTTCTTATTTCATATAGACATCAATCTGATTGACGGGCAATACAATTCCCTTCGCTTCAAAACTATCCTGGATATTTTCAAGAAGATTATGATATACATCCCAATACGCTTCTGTTCTTACCCATACACGAACAGCCATTCTAACGCCTTTACCCGATCCAAAATCAACTAGACGGACAAATGGCTCTGGTGTTTTTAATACCCCTTCTTCTTTTTCAATCACTTCAAGAATAAGCTTTCGAATCATTTTTGGATCATTGCCTGCAATTGAGAATTCATAGTCCACTCTGCGTTCCTTCTTAATTGTATAATTGACAATGGTTCCAGTTGATAAGGCGCTATTTGGCAGATAAATCGTCTTATTATCGGGTGTTTTGATAATTGTATGACAGATACGAATCGCTTCTACAGTTCCATCATAGCTTTGCGCTGCGATATAATCTCCAATACTAAATGGCCTTGTGACAAGAATCATAACACCACCGGCCATATTGCTGATAGTACCATTGATTGCCAAACCGATACAGACACCTAAAGCCCCTATAATTGCGGAAATACCGCTTGTCTCTATGCCTACAAAACCTATCATATTTAAAATCACTAAAATTTTAATGACAATGCCTGCTCCATGACAGATTGTATTTGTTACATTTGTATCTAAATGCTTCTGTATTTCTAAAAATTGCTTAAGTTTTCTTTCCAGGAAATTGATAATTTTAAATCCCAGAAAACCAATAAGAATGGCAATAAGCAATTTCAAACCTGTTGCGCCTACCAGTTCTTTTAAAACTTTAGTGATATCATCTGTTCCTATATTCATATCCTACCTCTATTCAAAGTAATCATCATATTCTTCTTCATATGTGAATTCACCAAATGAATCATCAAAATCTTCTAATTCCTTTTCTTTTCTTTCATCTTCTTCAATTTCTTTGAAATAGTCTTTGATTTCATCCGATTCTACCTGGAATGGAATCGCATGCTGCAAGCACCAGGTTCTTGCCTTAGAGGCAAAAATCATATAGCGATACTGGTTATAATCGTCTTCCAATCCTAATAAGCGTAATTGAGCCCTGAAATTACGGAATGGCTTATTCATACGAAGTGCACTTAATAAGCGTTTCTGCATCCCTTTATTGATGGTTTCCTGGGCATATTCTTCCATAATATCGAATTCTCTTAATTCCTTCTGTTCTGGCAAAGGAATATATTCACTTAAATTATCTATATTGGAAAAGATTTCCTTTTCCTCTTTAGAACATTCATCCATATCCTGCTGTGATAATGGCATGAATACTACCTCTCCGCTTTCCTTATTCACATAAGGTTTCCAGTTCGCATTTAAATCTTCAAAGGCTTCTACAATATCTTCAATCCATACGGCTGCCATACAAATACCTCACTTACCTTATGATTATACCAAAAAAGAAAACAGTTGAATCCATCAACTGTTATTTTTCTGAAATGCCAATGATATAGGTTGCGATAGCGGCTACGACAAAGCCAATGATGCAGGATAGAATTCCATTGACCATATTCATTGTACTTCCACCAGCAAAATCAAAGATGCATAAAAAATTGGCAACCGGCAAGAAGTTATAGGCCTTTAAATGGACAATTCCCGCAAATAAAGATCCCACAAATCCGCCAATCATCATCCCGAGAAACTGTTTCTTATAACGGACTCCAATTCCATATAGACCGGGTTCTGTGACACCCCCAACAACCTGGGCTATCATATAGGAGAAGGTTGCACTTCGATCCTTGCCGGATTTTTCTCTTAAGGCAGCCCCTAGACACATGCCTCCAACGGAAAAGGCAGCCGCCCCACACATCGGTACAATAATCGTTTCGACTCCATTCTGGGCTAGAATGACAAAGATGGAAGAAATGAATAGCCAGTGCAGTCCTCCCATAATGATGAATTCCCATAAGGCACCTAATATCGCAATGGTTAGAATGGATACAATACCTCCCATATTTCCTAACTTTAATAATGTAGTGCATAGATAATTTCCCATGATATTTCCAATAGGAGCTAGGATGATAAATGCAAGTGGAAGCATCACTAAGATTGTACACAATGGAGCAAATACCACTTTAATCGCTTCGGGTATATATTTATTAAAGAATCTTTCAATATAGGACATAACCCAGCATGATAAGATGACTGGTAATATTGTTCCTGAATAGTTCTGTGGAACAATGGATATGCCATAAACACTGAACGGAATATTCTTGGCAGCCATATCAATGAATGATGGATGCATTAGAATACCACCTAGAAACATACCCAATACAGGGGTTACGCCAAATGTCTTAGCCGCAGTATACCCTACCACAACCGGGAAGAAATAGAAGCCTGCATCCCCAACAAAGGTAAATAATGTATATAAATCACTATCCACCGGTAATACATTCAGCATATCCGGTCCCAATAAAGATACTATGGTCTTAAACATAGCGGCTGTAATCAGCATGGGAATCAATGGGATTAATGATCCGCCTAATACATCCATAATGCGATTGACAATCGATTTAATAGAAAGCTTTTCTTTCTGATTCATACAATCATTCAATGCATCAAAACATAGTTTAGGATCCTCTTTAAAGATAATTTCTAACTGTTTCTTATTTTGATAGATAGCTTGAATATCATCATCTATATGAATCTGTATTTCATCTTCACTTTTTAAAGTAATACAAATACTTTTTATAAACATTTGCACAGATTCAATATTGTCTTTTCCTTTACATGCTTCAAAGATTGTCTTTCCATTCATAATAACTCACTTCCTTATATCCATTATAAGTGCATTTGATAGGAATATACAATCAAAGTCTTATTAATAACTTGCCATTTCTGACTATTTATGCTTCTATTTCGTGATAACTCACCATATATGGCCAATTATAAAAGCATAAAAGACCTGATAAAACAGGTCTTTTTCGTACAAATTTATGCTTAGGGTTTTCTTTCTTTTTAATTATGCAACTGTCCAAGGTACTGGAATCAGTGGTTGTCCACCACCTGCCCAGATACCGAACATAGCACCGACAATTCCTAGTACCAGCAACAATCCAATGCATTTGACTGGTGTCCAGTTTTTCTTCTTGATCAGGAAGAAGCACAGCATCGTGATCGCTAATGGTACCATCTTAGGCAATACGCCATCCAATAAATCTCCAATCACAATGGAAGATTCTCCATTTGGAATGATGATTCCAATCTGTGTTCCCCCATAGTTTGCGATTAAAGCACCTACGACAAAGACTCCTAGAATAGAAGCAGCATGTGTGAATTCCTGGGCATTGGCTGTCATCATTGTGACGGCTTTCATACCTAGGTTGTATGACCAGTACATCAATCCATAACGAAGTGCCATCTGCGCACCGAATGCGATGATGAAATATAGAATTGGTCCTAATAAGCTTCCATTGATTGCCATATTGGCTGTAAGTCCGGCTGTAATTGGAATTAAAGTGAACCAGAACAAGGCATCTCCAATTCCTCCTAATGGAGCGGCTGTTGAGATACGTACTGAACGGATCGTGTTGACATCTGTCTTCATCTGTTCCATGGATAGAACAATACCCATGACAAAAGTAACCGCAAATGGATGGGTATTGATGAAATCCATGTTGTGCATCATAGATGTAGCCAAATCATCTTTATCGGTATGGATCTCTTCAAGTCCTGGAAGCATTGCCCATAGCCATCCAGCTGCCTGCATTCTTTCATAGTTGAAGGCTGCCTGTAACTGGCATGAGCGCCAGATCATTCTTGTCAGTGTCTTATTGCTGACTCTATTGGCTGGTTTGGTATTCTTATACGCTAAATTCTGATTAGATTCCATCGCTAAATCCTCCTTGGGATGCCTTATTGGCTACCGCATTGATTCTAAAGTCAATGACAGCCAACAGGAATCCGATAAAGGCAACAAGAATCAATGTTGCTCCGGCTGTTGCCTGGATGTTTCCTAGAATCAAGGCAAATGTGAATCCTGCAAGCAGATATCCCCACATGTCATTTGCCATCATTATCTTTAATAGAATCGCAAATCCGACAAAACGCATCATACCTCCGGCAACACCTAATCCACCCATGAACCATGCTGCATTTGCCTGTAAGGCTTCAAGTGCTGGTGTCAAAGCAACACCACCGACATAAGCTGCAATAGCTAAAATCGCAAATAAAGATCCTAGAATTAACATAGATGTATTCAATACAGCTGTAATTCCTGATGGATTTGCTTCTTCAGCTGCTTTATCTGCTTTTGCCATTAAACCTGACATGATTGTAAATGTTAAAGTAACTACATATTGTCCTAATACCGCAAAGGCAACCGCTGCACCTAGTGCTGCATCAATACTCATATTTGCCTTTACCGCAAAAATCATCGCAACGATTCCACCCAATACCGCATTTGGTGGCTGGGCTCCTCCTACTGGCATATTACCGACCATCATCAACTCATATGTACCACCCAAAATCAATCCTGTCTGTACATCACCTAAAATCAATCCGATGATTGGGCAGGCAATAATTGGTCGGTAAATGATTTCTGTTAATGAGAACTGGTCAATCGCAAAGATAAAGGTAACGACTGCCAATAATACAATTTCAATAACGTTCATTCTTTCCTCCTATTTAAATAGTTTTTCGACATCTTCAGCCGCTAGTGTTGGCACTCTTCGAATTTCAAGTTCCACACCTAATGCCTGAAGTTTTCTGAAGGCTGCAACATCGTCATCATCAACCGCAACGGTTGTGGCAACCTGTCGCTTTCCTTCTGCCATATGCATATTCCCAATATTTACTTTTTTAATTGGTACTCCACCTTCCACAAGTTTTAATACATCCTGTGGTGTTTCACAGATGATTGCGATCATCTGTCTGTCTGATGCCTTGGAAATGATGGCACATGTCTTTTCAATCGAAAAGAAGCGTGTCTGTGCATAGCCTGGTGCTGCCATCTTCAATAATCCCTGTCGAAATGGATCATTGGCAACATCATCATTGGCAACCAATAATAAATTGGCTCCTACACTTCCACACCATTGTGTGGCCACCTGTCCATGAATCAGACGATTGTCAATTCTTGTTAATACAATATTTGGCATAAAATTTAACCCTCCCTAGCAGAAATTTGCTTCAACATCGATATTATAGTTTTTACATTATTATTTGTATTTACACTTTTTATTTGCCATTTTGTATTTTTTGTTTAACTTATTGTCACTTTTTAAAAAATATGCAAAAATAGAGCATGTAGTATGGTTATAAACGATACATAACATTTATAACTATATGTAGAAAGGAAATACTATGATCAACAAAACATCAAGCATACCATTTTTACAGTATGGAGAAGTATTTACGCAGGATAGTAATGAATTGTTTGGTATTGATAAAAGTCATATCCTTGATATCACATCCAAATCCATCAATTTCTTCTATCAATCGACAGATGATGTATATTTTAGAGCCGCCCAAGGAATCATCCTTTTAATTGTCACAAAAGATATTGATTCAGGAATCTATGAAGAGTTTGCGATGCATCGAATCGTTAAGCTTAAAAAAGGAATCTATTATAACTTTGTTGCGGTATCCGATGATTGTAAACTGGAATTTACAGGAAAAGCAGGAACATATACATCCAGTCATCTTCCTAAAGTGCATTATAAATACAAACGATTAGAACCAGGCTTTCGCATCAATGAGATCTTATCCTATTACTATTCAGTACGATCTGGTGATTATTTCTTTCCTGGGGAAACACTGGGATATTGGGAATTAACCTTTGTAGACAATGGAACATTGCATACAAAGATCAATGAAAAGGATTATGAAATCAACAACTATGATATTGTCTTATATGGTCCTGGCCAGTTTCATGATCAGATGACTACAACCAATAATACATGTTCGTATTTAACCGTCATCTTTGATATGGATATCCGCCATCCCGAACTATTGATTGATAAAGTCTTTCATGCCGATCGGGATATCACAAAAGTCATCAATCTATTTGTCAAGGCATCAAGAGATGACAATCCCTTTTCAAAGGATCTTATGCTCTGTTATCTAATGGAGATCATCGCCCGCTTATTGCAGCAGGACACAAAGAAAGAAGACAAGAAAAACGATACCAGCTCGCCTATGCAGAAACAGTTTGAAAATGAACTGCTGGATGAAATCATGTTGTATATTGCGGAGAATATCTATCTTCCATTATCGGTGGAAGATCTCTGTTATCAGTTTTCCATCAGCCGTTCCAGTCTTCAATCGCTTTTCAGAACCTATCTGAATGTAGCTCCAAAACAATATATAAGCCATCTGAAACTGAAAAAGAGCAAAGAACTGATCAAAGAGAACAAATATACGATTTCCCAGATCAGCAGTATGCTTGGATTTACATCCATCCATTACTTCTCCAGAAAATTCAAGGCCTATTATGGAATCAATCCAACGGATTATGCAAAGACCATTTACAATTAATGGTCTTTTTTCATTGAAAAAGTGATGGTTAGATTCCATCACTTAAATCATCTTCTATAATCTCTACTGTTTCATATTTTAATATGGCATCTTTTCCCGTATTCAATGCGGATTGCACCAATGTATGCAAATCATTGATCATTGTTCTTCCTAAGGCAATTTCACATAACATAGGAAGATTCGTACCTGCAATGACTTCCACATTCTTAAAAGGCTGGGATACCGTTACTGCCATCTTAAATGGACTTCCACCTGGCAAATCACTGAATACCAGAATTCCTTCGCATTCCTTTAAGGATTCAAAGGCAGCTTCTAAATCATTCTTTAGCTTTTCTTCTGTCAAACCATCAAAGTCTACCGCTACATAACAATCCTGTTTTCCTGCGATTAGATCAAGCGATGATGTCAGTCCACTGGCAAAATGTCCATGTCCTGTTACAACAATTCCAATCATATACTTAGCTCCTTTCTTTCTTGTATGGGTAGATGATTACCCCTTTAACAACTCTGTTTACCTCTCCACTTGGGCATGGATTATCCGGTGTAATGCCCATAGATAATGACTTGAATAAGGCTATCAATTGGGCAACTGTAATATATTCAAGGCCTAATAATACATTTGGCAATGAACATGCATTGTCAAAGGAAATAGAATAATCGACAAGTTTTTCTATTTCTGGATTGTTTCTTCCAGATACTGCCAGAATCTTATTCCCTTTTTTCTGTAAAGCCATTTCCTTGATAAGATCCCTTTCATATTGATATGTATAAGGATCATCACTTAAATAGATGACTGTTAATGTATCATCATCAACTATGGATTTTGGTCCATGTCTAAATCCCATTGGGGTATCAAACATCGTCACAGTGATGCCTGCTGTTAATTCACACATCTTTAAAGCGGATTCCTGACTGATTCCTTTATTTGTATTGCTTCCAAGATAGACAATGCGTTTAAAATCATAGGAATTGATGACTTCAACAGCTTTCATAAAATCCTGTTCTAAAAATTTTGAGGTCTGGCTGATTATGATTTCTACCTCTTTTTTAAAGTTCTCATACGTATCTAAATTGAATAGAGCAATGGTTGCCAGATACATATTTGAAAAAGAACTTGTCATCGCAAAAGATTGATCATGACTTTCTTCCGTTAGATTCAGTGCATAACAGTTTTCTTTTCCTTTGGCATATTTTGATAATTCCCCATCTTTATTGCATGTCACAAATAGATGATAGATGGTATCACATACTTCATTGGCAACTTCAACAGCGGCTACACTTTCTGGTGAGTTTCCTGACCGTCCAAAATTAATCAATAGAGTTGGTTTGGTTTTAGATAGATAGTTTTCTGGACAAGCAACAATATCCGTTGTCGCATAGGATTTTACTTTATAATCATGCATCTTTCCTAAATAGGAATAGATGGCATTGCCTACAAATTCACTCGTTCCGGCTCCTGTCAGGATAATATCATAATCATCCTGATCCAAAACATTCTTAATAAATGCCTGTAAGGCTTCCTTTTCTTCCTGTACCTGATGGATTGTCTTTTGCCATGTTGCAGGCTGCTGAAAGATTTCTCTGGAAGTCCAATAACCACTTATTTCATTCCATGCTGCATCTGTTTTATTAAATATCATATCGAATCTCCTTTTTATGGCTTCATTATATTTATTAATTTTATGAAGACAATATGCTTGTTGAAATGTACAAACAGTCTGTCAATTATGAAAAATAGACTGATATATAATAGAACCATGAAACAGGACCGCATTGGAAATCGAATCTATCGTGATAAAAAAGGGTATTTAATTTACTACATCCCAAAAAGAAAGATTGGATATCAGATTCGAAAGGATCAGGAAAAGGTATTCAAGACTTATAGACAAAGACTTTCTATTGCCTTTGTCACGTTTATTTTTTTCTTCCTGTTACTAAAGGTAAATATATACCTGTCATTATTCGCTGCCTTTGCAGTCTATGCATTATTAGAATATCGCTTTCGAAAATTATTGAATACATTTACCCGTGTAACCAATTTCACTCCAGAACATATTCATACAAATCTTAATACGATGAAAGACGAAACTGTATCAAAAATAGGATTGCGAATTCTTCTATATGCAACATTGTCAATCTTAATCATTGTAAACTCCTGTACCAATGAAGCGATACGATCCAATTCCCTTGCGGTTTATGCAAGTTATGGAATCAGTGCTGTTTCTGCGTTATTTGCCGTTAAATATTTTCTGGCGATCATAAAACGGTAAAACGCCATATAACTTCTCCATGTAAAAAGGTGTCCTTCAACACCTTTTTACTGTTTATAGATTTCTTTTCCTTTTACAAATGTTGTATCAATCGAATAATCCTCATTTAACACAACAAGATCGGCATCATATCCAGCTACAATTTTTCCCTTTTTATGATCTAAACCGATGGCTCTTGATGGATTGATTGTGCAGGAATTGATTGCATATTCAAAAGGGACTTGTGCATATACAACATTTTTTAATCCTTCATTCATCTTTAAGGTAGAACCAGCTAGACCCTTGGTTTCGGTTTCCGTAAGATGAGCACTTCCATCCGGATAGACTTCAATTTCATGTCCACCAAATAGCGTTTTATAACCAGTTTCACAGCCTTTGACAAGCAGCGAATCCGTTACCATAATCGCATAGTCTTTCCCCTTTGCCATATAGAAATTATAGATAGCGGCTGGTGTGGAATGATTTCCATCACAGATGATTTCACCAAAGACATTGGAACATCGATAGGCGGCTCCAACAAGACCATTGTTGCGATGATTGAATGGGCTCAT
>JABUSD010000227.1 GCA_021442845.1 Holdemanella sp. | reverse complement strand
CCTGTACCATGAATATAATGATAAAGCACCGTACTGGATCCATTGGTAGAGAACTGAAAGATTTCCGGACAATCGTATTGAAGTAAATCCATTAACGTTTCGATATGGTCTAAATCATCAAATTTAAGATCCATTGTTACACGATCTTCAAAGTTCATTAAAGCTTCATATGCCTTTACTACAAAGGCTAAATCATTGCCTTTTAATTTGGAAAGATAATAGCGATTCTCAAAATTAGGAATTGTATTTTGAGCAATTTCATGGATTTCTTCATCATCCCATGTCAGGTGAAAAAAAGAACATCCGCATAAAGAAAGACATATAAATATAGATAATAAAAATTTTCTCATATGTATATTCTATCCGAAATTAGAAAAAAAAGGAATCGTATTGATTCCTATTCGATATTTGTATACTGCATCAGATATTCATCGACTTCTCTTGCAGCATCCTTACCTTCATGGATAGCCCATACAACTAAGGATTGCCCTCTATGGGCATCCCCTGCAGTAAAGATCTTATCCTGTTTTGTATGGTAGGAATTAGCCGATGTCAAAATGGTATTGCGAGGCGATGTTTCCAATCCAAAGCTATCCTTAACATAGCTTTCAATGCCAGTAAATCCAGCTGCGATTAATAATAGATCACAAGGAATGGTTGTTTGTGAGTCTTCTACAATCGATAATTTACGATCTTTGAAAGTTACTTTTCCAACCTTTACCGCTGTTAGTTTATCTTTTTTTAAGATGAATTCCGTAATGGTTGATTCATAGATACGTGGATCCTTTTTGAATAGGGCAATGCTTTCCTGCTGGCCATAATCGGTTTTGCAGATATTAGGCCATTCCGGCCAAGGATTGGATTCTAAGCGAGTATCAGGTGCTTTCGGCATCATTTCAATCTGGGTAACGGATTTACATCCTTGACGGATAGCCGTACCGACACAGTCATTGCCGGTATCTCCACCTCCAACAATGACAACATGCTTATCTTTGGCAGAAATGCATTTTGTATCATCTAGAAGGTTTTTTGTAGCTTGTGTTAAATAATCCACTGCAAAATAGATGCCCTTTGTATCTCTTCCTTGTCCATTTAAATCACGTGGCTGTTTAGAACCAACACATAGTACAATCGCATCGTATTCCTTTAACAAGTCTTCTTTGGTAATATCAACGCCGACATTCATATTGTATTTGAATGTAATTCCTTCCTGTTCAAGAATATCGATTCTTCTTTTGATATATTGTTTATCCAGCTTCATATTGGGAATGCCATACATCAATAGACCCCCAGCCCGATTGTCTCTTTCATAGACAGTCACGTGATGTCCACGTTTATTTAAATCATGAGCACAGGCAAGTCCAGAAGGACCCGCTCCAATTACGGCTACTTTTTTATCGGAACGGATAATCGGAATGTTTGGCTTCATCCAGTTATTGGCATAGGCCGTTTCAATGATGAACAATTCATTATCATGACAAGTGACAGGATCATCATGTACGCCATTGATACATGCCTTTTCACAAAGGGCAGGGCAGACTCTTCCAGTAAATTCAGGGAATGGATTGGTCTTTAACAATCTTGCCAGGGCATGTTGATAATTGCCATTGTAGATTTCATCATTCCATTCAGGAATCAGATTGTGTAAGGGACATCCCGTAACTTTGCCACTTAATTCCATTGCCGACTGGCAGAAGGGAACACCGCAGTTCATGCATCGTGCCCCCTGCAATCGTCTTTGTTCTTCGTTTAATACAGTATGAAATTCATTAAAGTTCTTAATTCTATCTAAAGGTTGGATACAGGCATTCTCTTTTCTATCATATTCTAAAAATCCAGTTGGTTTTCCCATATTTGTATCCTCCTTAGTTATGTGCGGCTTTAAAAGCCATTAATTCTGCTTCATCTTTTGAGAAGCCACGATCCATTAAATCCTTGATGGAATCTTTCATCATTTTATAATCATTTGGTACGATTTTCTTAAAATCACATAGATATTCATCAAAGTGTTCTAAAATCGCTTTTGCCAAAACACTATTTGTATGTTCATAATGCGCTTTGATAGTCGCATATAGCTCTTCTTTATCTTTCTTGGATTCCACTTCAGACATTGTGATTAATTCTTTATTTAACTTCTTATATAAATCATGGTCCCTATCCAATACATAGGCAATACCACCTGACATACCGGCAGCAAAGTTTTTACCCGTTTTTCCTAAGACAAGCGCTAAACCACCTGTCATATATTCAAGACCATGATCACCACAGCCTTCGACAACCGCTAAAGCACCTGAATTTCTGACACAGAAACGTTCACCGGCTTTTCCTGCAATAAAGGCTTTCCCTGATGTTGCACCATATAAGGCAACATTTCCGATGATGACATTTTCACTTGCCTTAAACTTCGCATTTGCATTTGGTTTGATAATCAATTTTCCACCCGATAATCCTTTTCCAAAGTAATCGTTGGCATCGCCTTCGACATCCAATGTCAATCCACTTGGAATAAAGGCACCAAAGGATTGTCCAGCACCACCTTTACAATGGACGATGAAAGTATCTTCCTTGACATTCTTGCCACATCGTTTTGTGATTTCTGAACCTAAAATGGTACCTACAGTACGATCTGTGGAAGAAATTAAAATCGTTTCTTCATGGTTTGTAAGCTTTTTGATGGAATCCTCAAATTTTGGAAGTAATTTGTCAATATCCACAGTCTTTTCCAGTTTAAAGTCAAATTCATCTTTGGCATCATGATGAATATTATTAGGCTGAATTAAAATGCTTGATAAATCCAATTGTTCATAACGGGAATTGATTGCTTTTTTAATTTCAAGACAATCCGTATGACCCACCATTTCATCAACGGTTCTAAAACCTAAATCGGCCATAATCTCACGCAATTCTTGTGCGATAAACAACATGAAGTTCATGACATATTCGGGTTTTCCTTTGAAACGGTTACGCAATGCATCGCTTTGTGTCGCAACGCCAAATGGACAAGTATCCAGATTGCATACACGCATCATCATACATCCCATTGTGATTAATGGCGCTGTGGCAAAGCCAAATTCTTCGGCTCCTAATAGGCAGGCAATCGCTACATCACGACCGCTCATCAATTTTCCATCCGTTTCAATGATGACACGCGAACGAAGTCCGTTTTCAATTAAATTCTTATGCGTTTCAGCTAAACCTAATTCCCAAGGAAGACCGGCGTGGTGAATCGAAGACTGTGGAGCAGCGCCTGTACCACCATCATATCCGGAAATCAAGACAACAGTAGCACCAGCTTTGGCAACACCACAGGCAACCGTTCCAACCCCATTTTCAGAGACTAGCTTAACACTGATGCGGGCATTGCGGTTCGCATTTTTCAAATCGTAGATCAGCTGGGCTAAATCTTCAATTGAATAGATGTCATGATGTGGTGGTGGGGAAATCAAAGTAACCCCTGGTGTTGAATAACGCGTTTTGGCAATCCATGGATATACCTTAGCCCCTGGAAGGTGTCCACCTTCGCCTGGTTTTGCCCCTTGTGCCATTTTAATCTGGATTTCTTTGGCACTGACTAGATATTCACTTGTCACTCCAAAACGACCCGATGCGACCTGTTTGATGGCGCTGTTCTTTTCTGTACCTAAACGCTCTGGTTTTTCACCACCTTCACCGGAATTGGATTTACCACCTAAGCGGTTCATCGCAATGGCCATACATGTATGGGCTTCTTCGGAAATGGAACCATAACTCATAGCACCTGTCTTAAAGCGCTTCACAATATTTTCGACGGGTTCTACTTCATCAATGGAAATTGATGGTCGATTCTTTTTGAATAATAACTGGCTTCGAAGCGTATGAGGTCTGGTTTCATCATTCACCATGCTTGTATATTCTTTAAATAGCTTATAGCTTCCTTCACGTGTGGCTCTTTGTAACGTTACAATTGTCTTTGGATTGTATAGATGATCTTCTTTTCCACGTCCACTTCTTAACTTATGGAATCCAGTACTATCTAAACTCGTATCCGTTCCTAATCCTAATGGATCAAAGGCATGATCGTGATGATATAAAATATCCTCTTCAATTTCTTTTAGACCGATGCCACCCACTCTTGAAACCGTATTTGTAAAATAGGCATCAATCACATCCTGCTTGATTCCAATGGCTTCAAATATCTGGGCACCCTGGTAAGACTGCAGTGTAGAAATTCCCATCTTGGCGGCAATTTTGACAATGCCATGGAGAATGGCTTCATTATAATCATGAATCGCAATGGATGGCTCTTTATCCAGCATATCTTTTTCAATCATCTCTTCAATGCATTCATGGGCAAGATATGGATAGATTGCAGTTGCTCCATATCCTAGTAAAGTCGCAAAATCATGCACTTCTCTTGGTTCACCGGATTCTAGGATGATGGAAATGGCTGTCTTTTTCTTTGTGTTGACAAGGTGCTGCTGTAAAGCGGACACAGCCAATAAGGATGGAATCGCAATATGACTTTCATCCACACCTTTATCACTTAGAATTAAGATATTGGCACCACTTCGATAGGCTCTATCACAAGCAACGAATAGATGATTAATCGCATCTTTTAAAGGCATTCCACGATAGAATAATAAGGAAATGGTCTCTGTTTTAAATCCTGCCTTTGATAGATTCCGTATCTTATCCATATCTCTTGAATCCAGAATCGGATTGTTGACTTCCAATACACGGCAGTTGTTGCCTTTTTCATAAAGAAGGTTACCATCGGAACCAATATATACCGTTGTATCCGTAATGATCTCTTCACGAAGGGAATCAATCGGTGGATTGGTTACCTGGGCAAATAACTGTTTAAAATAATGAAATAAAGATGGGTGGGAATGGGATAATACCGCAAGAGGAATATCGCATCCCATAGCCGCTGTTGGTTCAATTCTGTTTTTAGAAATTGGCAATATCATATTCTTGACATCATCATATGTATATCCAAATACTTTATATAGCTTATCCCTTTCTTGTTGGGTATGCATTCTTGGCTTCTTATCCGGTGCTTTCAACTTCGATAGATGCACAAGGTTTGTATCCAGCCATTCTCCATATGGCTTATTATCGGCATATTGATGTTTCAGTTCTTCATCGGATATTAACTTCTTCTGTTTTGTATCGACTAGAAGCATTTTTCCTGGCTCCAGTCTTGATTTCAATTTGATTCTGGATTCATCCAGATCAAGGACACCGACTTCACTGGAAAGGATTAAGCGGTTATCATCGGTGATATAGTAACGCGATGGACGAAGTCCATTACGATCAAGACAGGCACCTACAACATCTCCATCCGAGAATAGAATGGCGGCGGGTCCATCCCACGGTTCCATCATTGTGGCATAGTAGTGATAAAAATCCTTTTTCTTTTGTTCCATGGCAACATGTTTCCATGGTTCAGGAATGGTGATCATGACCGCCTTGGCAAGATCCATTCCATTCATGACTAAGAATTCCAGTGTGTTATCCAACATAGCGCTATCGGATCCATCCTGATTGATGACAGGAAGAATCTTAGCATATTCCTTTACGATGAATTCACTATCCATACTTTCTTCACGGGCCATCATACGGTTTGTATTTCCACGAATTGTATTGATTTCACCATTATGGGCGATAAAGCGGTTTGGATGCGCTCTTTTCCATGATGGCGTTGTATTGGTAGAGAAACGGCTATGTACAATGGCAATCGCTGATTTATATTCTGTATTCTGTAAATCCAGATAGAAGCTTCTTAGCTGTTTGACTAAAAACATTCCCTTATAGACAATGGTACGAGACGATAGGGAAGGAACATATGTCTCTGGACAGCTCTTTTCAAATTCTCTTCGGATGACATACAACAATTTATCGAATTCAATCCCTTTTTTTACTGTATCGGGTTTTTCAATAAAAGCCTGCAGGATATAGGGCATACAATCCTTTGCCTTTTGGCCTAATACATCGGGATTGCATGGTACTTTACGCCATCCTAGAAAAGTGGCTCCTTCTTTTTTGACAATCGTTTCAAATAAACGTTTGGACTGGTTTCGTAACAAGGTTTCCTGGGGAAAGAAAAACATTCCAATTCCATAGCCTCTTTCTTCTTTTAAGGAAAAAGGTAAATTTAATTTAGAAAAGAAATCATGCGAAATCTGTAGCAGGATTCCAACTCCATCTCCAACTTCACCAGTGGCATCTTTTCCCGCACGGTGCTCTAATTTTTCAACGATATCTAAAGCCTGATTGACAACATCATACGACTGGATTCCATCCATCTGTACAACCGTACCAATACCACAGGCATCGTGTTCCATAAAATTCAAATTCATAGAAATCTTCCTTTCTATTTACCGCTATCCCCATAGTTGGATAGGTATCTTGCAGATGGATCATTGACATTGCATCCATCCCATTCTTTATTTGGCATCCAGAAATCAACAACCATTTCGGCTTGTCCTGGATAGTATTTTTCAAAAATATCTCTAAATAATAACGATTCTTTTGTGAATGGCTTTGAAAAAGTATACATTTCACATCCTTTTTCAAATTCTTCATCGCTATATTGTTTATCGGCATAGGCCTTAATTTCATCGGCTAGGGAATGTCCTACCGCATCCGAGAAGGCTGCCTTTTCTCTCATTAAGATTGAATATGGCAGGATTTCATCGCTTTCAAAGGCATGGCGCAATAAATATTTGCCTTTATTATAGACATTCATCTTCTTTTCAGGATGAATTGCCATGACATATTCCACAAAGTCTAAATCCCCAAAAGGAACTCTGGCTTCTAAGGAGTGCACCGATATACAGCGATCGGCTCTTAGTACATCATACATATGCAACTCACGAATGCGCTTTTCAGCTTCTTTCTGGAAGGCATTGGCATTAGGAGCAAAATCGGTATATTTATAACCGAATAGCTCATCACTGATTTCACCCGTCATTAGAACACGGATATCGCTCTGTTCATGAATGGCTTTACAGATTAGATACATGCCAATCGATGCACGAATCGTTGTGATATCATAGGTAGCCAAAGCTTTGATTACAGGTTCAATGGCTTCAATGACATCCTTTCGGGTAATGATGATTTCATGATGGTTAGAATGGATGTAATCCGCTACCTGCTTGGCATATTTTAAATCGATGGCATCCTGGGACATTCCAATCGCATACGTTTCAATGGGCTTGTCAACCAGTGATTGTGAAATAGCACAGACTAAAGAGGAATCTAAACCTCCACTTAATAGGAAACCAACAGGTGCATCGGCATCCATTCGTTTCTTGACTCCGTTTATCAATTTATCATGAATATTCTTACAGATAGTTTCAACATCATCCTCAATGACTTCTTTTACTTCACTCATATTGCGATAACAGATGAATTCACCGTTTATATAATAATGTCCTGGTGGAAAGGGAATAATTTTATCGGTTAAAGATACTAAATTTTTTGGCTCGGATGCGAATATAATATTTCCTTCCTTATCATATCCATAATATAAAGGTCGAATTCCAATAGGATCTCTAGCCGCAATATATGTATTTAATGTCTTATCATAGAGTATGCAGGCAAATTCAGCATCTAACATCTTAAACATATCCAATCCATATTGTTCATACATAGGTAAAAGTACTTCACAATCGCTATCAGATAAAAATGTATATCCTTTTTGCATAAGATCATCACGGACAGGTTTAAATCCATAGATTTCACCATTGCAGACAACATAATTTCCCTTTCGTTCAAATGGCTGCATACCTTCTGGGGTTAAACCCATAATGGATAATCTTTGAAAACCTAATAATCCATTTCCCGTATCGACAATTCTTTCATCATCCGGGCCTCTTGATGTTGTAGGTCTAAGCGCTTCATGAAGAATGGTTTTAGACGCATCTTTCTTTGTATATCCGATTATTGTACACATAAATGATTCCTTTCTAAATGCACCTTAAGGTCGGTATAAACCGACCTGAAGATTACATGATTCCAAATAATAATTTTCCGTATGTAGGGAATGGCCATGCGTTTTTATCTGTCATGACTTCCAGTTCATCACATGGTGCTCTTAGAGCATCCATAGCTGGAACGATTTCATCACGAACAAAGAAGGCTTCTTTCACTACATCATTCATATTGTGTAATTTTTCAACATTGGCTTCCAATGTGGATACAGCGCGATATGCCTTTGCCAGTAAGCAGGAGATCTTCGTCAGGATATCTTCTTCATACGATGTATCAATCGATGCACTGCATTGTTTCTTGGCAAGGATTGTATCAGCAATTGTCTTTGAATATTTAGATACAGCCGGTAAGATTTCCTTTTTAGCCATATCTAACATAGTTAAGGCTTCAATGTTGATTGTCTTTGAATACTCTTCAATTAAGATTTCAAAACGAGAGATGACCTCTTCTTTTGAGAAGACTCTATGTCTTTCAAATAGTTTAATATTTTCTTCATGGATGAAGTAAGGAAGGGCATCCGGTGTTGTACGAAGGTTTAATAGATTACGCATTTCCGCTTCCTTGACCCATGCATCGTCATATCCATTGCCGTTGAATATAATGCGTTTGTGATTCTTAATGGTTTCACGAATTAATGTGTTCAACGCACTTTCAAAATCAGGTGCTACTTCAAGAACATCGGCAAATTCCTTTAGGACATCGGCAACAACGGTATTCAATACGATGTTGCATCCGGCAATGGATGTGCTTGAACCAGGCATACGGAATTCAAATTTATTACCCGTGAAGGCAAATGGGCTTGTACGGTTACGATCGGTTGTATCCTTAGGGAACTTAGGAAGGACATGCGCCCCAATCTTCATGACTTCATGTTCTTTTCCTTCATAGTAGCTATCCGTTTCAATGGCTTCCAGGATTTCTGTTAATTCATCCCCTAAGAAAATAGAGATGATAGCTGGTGGTGCTTCATTGGCTCCCAGTCGGTGATCATTTCCTGCTGTGGCAACACTTAAACGAAGTAAATCCTGGTGTTCATCAACCGCTTTGATAACGGCGCTTAAGAAGATTAGGAACTTGGCATTTTCATAAGGTGTTTCACCAGGTTCTAACAGGTTTTGTCCTTTATCCGTTGATAATGACCAGTTGTTGTGCTTACCAGAACCATTAATGCCTTCAAATGGCTTTTCATGAAGCAAGGCAACCATGCCGTGCTTCTTGGCAATCTTCTGGATGAATTCCATCGTTAACTGGTTATCATCCGTTGCGATATTTGTCGTAGAGAAGACAGGAGCTAGTTCATGCTGGGCAGGGGCTACTTCATTGTGCTCAGTTTTAGCACTGATTCCAAGCTTCCATAATTCTTCATTCAATTCATCCATAAAACTCTGTACACGTTCTTTAATCGTTCCAAAGTAGTGGTCTTCCATTTCCTGTCCTTTTGGAGATGGTGCCCCAAATAATGTACGACCTGTATAAATCAAATCTTTACGATCTTGATAATAGTTGGCATCCACTAAAAAGTATTCCTGTTCAGGACCAACGGTTGTGCGTACAACGCGGATATCATCTTCGCCAAATAGCTTTAAGATACGTTTAGACTGTTTGTTGATAGCTTCCATACTTCTTAATAATGGTGTCTTCTTATCAAGGGCATGTCCTGAATAAGAAGCAAATGCTGTAGGAATGCATAATACCTTATCTTTAATAAAGGCATACGATGTTGGATCCCATGCGGTATATCCTCTGGCTTCAAAAGTAGCTCTTAATCCACCATTTGGAAAAGAAGATGCATCAGGTTCCCCTTTGATCAATTCTTTTCCAGAGAATGTCATGATAACTGATCCATCATCCTGTGGATTGATAAAACTATCATGTTTTTCGGCCGTTACACCAGTCATTGGCTGGAACCAGTGTGTATAATGTGTTGCTCCATTTTCAAGTGCCCATTCCTTCATCGCATGGGCAACCGCATTGGCAATTTTAATATTTAGTGATTTTCCTTCATGAATTGTTTTTTCCAATTCCTTATAGGTTTCCTTTGGAAGACGAAGCTTCATTTCTTTTTCGTTGAATACTTTCGATCCAAATAGCTCAGGTACAGATTTCATATTCGTTTCCTCCTAAAAATAAAAAATGGCAAGGAAATTGATGATGAAAAGAAAAATTCTTTTCCAATCATCGGCTTCCTTGCCGTATTTATGTGCTTATTGTATTCCTTGAGAATGATTTGTCAAGCATTTATGTAAAATATTTTCATTTTTCTTGAAAACAAAATGTAAACAGTGTATAACAAAATCAAATTGAAGTAAGGAGGGACATAGAATGAACACAATTGAAGAAGTCCTAGAATTTGTCGAAGAAGAAGATGTCAAATTTATCAAATTGGCCTTTTTTGATATCTTTGGACATCAGAAAAATATATCCATACCACCCGAAGAGTTATATAAGGCATTTAAAGAGGGGATATCCTTTGATGGAAGTGCTGTTACCGGATTTAATGATGAAGTAAAAAGCGATCTGTTTTTACATCCAGATCCAAAAACTGTTAGAGTCTTGCCATGGAGGTCGTTAAATGGACTTGTCATCAGCATGTATTGTGATATCCGATATCCAGATGAAACACCCTATGAAAAAGATTCGCGCTATATCTTAAAACAGGCAATTGAAAGAGCCAAACGGTTGGGAATTACCGTCGATTTTGGTACGGAATATGAATTCTATCTATTCAAACTCGATGAACAGGGAAATAATACAAATATTCCATTAGACCGTGCTGGCTATATGGATATTGCACCCGATGATCAGGGAGAAGATGTGCGTAAGGAAATCTGTATGACACTACGCGATATGAATATTCAGCCAGAGGCAAGCCACCATGAAGAAGGACCGGGACAGAATGAAATCGACTTTAGATATTCCCATGCCCTGGAAGCGGCCGAAG
>JABUSD010000221.1 GCA_021442845.1 Holdemanella sp. | reverse complement strand
ATATGGATGCATGACATAGCTTCGAATCTGGCTACCCCATTCATTGGCTTGTTGAATCCCCTTGATTTCTGCTAATTTCTTTTCCTGTTCTTCAATCTGTAATTGATAAATACGCGATTTTAACACTCGCAATGCTTCTTCACGATTTTCATGCTGGCTTCTTCCATTCTGGCATGTTGCCACAATTCCTGTTGGCTTATGCACCATACGAATCGCAGAGTCTGTCTTATTGATATGCTGTCCTCCAGCTCCTGATGCTCTTTTTGTTTCAACAATCAAATCCTCTGGCTTGATATCAATCTCGATTTCATCGTTAAACTGTGGCATAACCTCTAAGGATGCGAATGATGTATGTCTTCTAGCTCCAGCATCAAATGGCGAAATACGAACCAGTCTATGGACTCCTTTTTCGGATTTAAGATATCCATATGCCTTATCCCCTTCCACCAGGAATGTTACGGATTTGATTCCAGCTTCATCCCCTGGCTGATAATCAAGAACGGTTACCTTGAAACCATGTTTTTCAGCATAGCGGGTATACATTCTATACAACATGCTGACCCAGTCACAGCTTTCTGTTCCTCCTGCTCCTGGATGCAATTCTAGAATCGCATTGTTCTGATCATATTCATGAGATAATAATACCTGTATTTCAAAATCTTCCAGTTTTGATGTAGCATCATTGAAATCCTCAGCTGCAATTTCCATCAGCTCTTCATCAAATTCTATTTTCAATACATCCGCTGTTTCATTCAGCCCATCCAATTGAGCACTTAATTCTTCGTATTTATCAACAATTTCTTTTAATGCGTTTCGATTTCGAATGATTGTCTGTGCTTTTTTCTGATCATTCCAGAAATCATCCCGCATAATCATATGATCGAGTTCTTCAACCTTATCCTTTTTAACGTCTAAGTCAAAGAGACTCACCTAAAGAATGCAACTTCTCTAGGTGAGTACTAACTCCTTGTTTCAATTCATATAGTTCCATTATTTACCTTTTTTAATTCTCTTCTTAGCGGCTGCTTTGGCAGCTTCTAGAGCAGGATTCTTAGGTTCTTCTTTACGGATTCTAACTTTTAATAGGAATTGTGTAATTTCTCTATTAATACGATTGTTCATTTCATCAAACATATCAAATCCTTCTTCAACATATTGTTGAAGCGGATTGTTCTGTGCATAAGAACGTAGATAGATACCACTTCTTAACTTATCCATTCTGTCAATGTGATTGATCCAGTTTCTATCGATATTACGAAGTACAACTGTCTTTTCAAATGGCAGGAACTGGCTCTTAACAGGTTCGATTTCCTTTTCGTATTCTCCCCAAACCTTATCAAAACAGTAATTTACAGTTTCTTCAAATTTCTTACCCGTCAATTCACTGGCATGAATTGCCTTTTCTTCTGTCATACCCATTACAGACAATGACTGTGCAAGACTTTCTGCATCTACTGTCATCTTCTTTGGATCCGATAGATTTGCCTTTACAACATTTTCAATTGTAGATTTGAAAACAGCTTGTACTGTATCATGAATTTCTTCACTTTCAAGAATCTTATTTCTTTGTGCATAGATGATTTCACGTTGACGACGTAATACATCATCATAATCAAGAAGCTGTTTACGCATATCAAAGTTATACCCTTCTACACGTTTCTGTGCAGAACTGATTGATTTTGTGATTGTCTTTGAATGGATAGCTTCATAATCAAATTTATCAAACATTTTCTGAATCTTATCACCGCTGAAACGAACCATCAATGAGTCTTCCAATGAGATATAGAATCTAGAGAATCCAGGATCTCCCTGACGTCCTGAACGACCACGTAACTGGTTGTCAATACGACGAGATTCATGTCTTTCACTACCTAATACAGCTAAACCACCTAATTTACGTGACTCTTCTGTAAGTTTGATATCGGTACCACGTCCAGCCATGTTTGTTGCGATTGTAACTGATTTTGGACGACCAGCAAGAGCAACGATTTCAGCTTCCTTTGCATGGTTTTTCGCATTCAACAACTGGTGAGGGATTTTTTCCTTCTTCAATAAATTTGAAATCAATTCAGACGTTTCTACCGCAATTGTACCAACAAGGACTGGCTGTCCTTTTTCATATAGACGTTTTACTTCTTCTACAAGGGCTTTGAACTTGTGTTCCTTGTGTGCATAGATTTCATCATCTAAATCTTCACGAATGACAGGAACATTTGTTGGAATACATACAACCTTCATATTGTATGTTGAAAGGAATTCCTCTTCTTCTGTTTTTGCAGTACCAGTCATACCTGCTAACTTGTCATACAAACGGAAGAAGTTCTGGTATGTGATGGTTGCCAATGTAGATGTTTCCTCTTTAATTGGTACACCTTCTTTTGCTTCAATTGCCTGATGCAATCCATCTGAATACGCACGTCCTGGCATCATACGTCCAGTAAACTGGTCAACGATTACGATTTCCTGTTCATCATTTACCACATATTCGACTTCACGCATCATAATATAGTTTGCACGAAGTGCCTGGTTGATATGGTGAACCAATTGTGTATGTTCAATATCATAAAGGTTCTTGATTTTAAAGAAAGCTTCTGCTTTATGACATCCATCTTCCGATAGCATGACCTGACGTGTCTTTTCATCAATATCATAGTCACCTGATACCAGAATCTTTTCATTTGTGAATTTATCTCTTTCATATTCTGGAGCAACCAATGTCTTTACAAAGTTATCCGCTGCAATATAAAGATTTGCAGTTTTCTTCTTTCCACCAGAAATAATCAATGGTGTACGTGATTCGTCAATTAATACAGAGTCAACTTCATCGACAATAGCCATATTCAATCCACGCATTACACGTTCTCTAACACTTGTAACCATGTTGTCACGCAAGTAGTCAAATCCTAATTCAGAGTTTGTTGTATATGTGATATCGCAATTATAAGCGGCTCGTTTTTCCTCTGGTGTCAATTCACGCTTGTTTACACCAACGCTCAATCCTAAGAATCGGTAAATTTCACCCATCCATGCAGCATCACGACCAGCTAAGTATTCGTTAACCGTAATTACATGAACACCTTTTCCTGATAATGCATTTAAGTAAACACACATTGTTGCGGTTAAGGTTTTACCTTCACCTGTCTTCATTTCAGAAATATCGCCTTTGTGCATTGCGATAGATCCCATAATCTGTACCTTATAAGGCTTTTCATTAATGACACGATAAGCTGCTTCTCTAGCTGTGGCAAATGTTTCATAAAGAAGATCATCTTCTGTTTCACCTTTTGCTAGACGTTCTTTATACTCTGCAGTCTTATTTCTTAATTCATCATCTGACAATGCTTGCATTGCAGGTTCATAAGAAATGACTTTGTCTGCCATTTTTTCTAGTTGTTCAAGTTCTCTTTTTTCTTCAGAGAATAGCTTTTCAAAAAAACTAACCATAGTATTTCCTCCTTAGAGTCTATTTTACGTCAATCTACATTCTAGCACAGTTATAGGTATATCTCCAAACGTTATATGTCTTTTTCAAACAAAAAATAGACATTCTTTCATGTCTATTTGTTCATAAGCTTTAATCTAGCTGAATCATTAGCTTTTCTAAGCATTGTCTGGATATCATCCCTTTCAACAAGAGAGTGAAGACAGCTTCCAGCATGGCAATCGCCAGCTCCTATCGTATTTTTAATAACCGCTTTTTCACTTGGTTCATAATATAAAGTGCCATCATATGCATATGAACCAAATTCACCATCTGTCACAATGATAAGTGATTTTGTTCTTTCATATAATTTCCTGATTCCCTCTTCGAAAGGAAGTTTTGATAATATTTCGCATTCAAGACGGTTCATATGTAAAATTGGATGCATATCTAACAATTCATCCATGCAGTATAGAAATTCAAGTCTAGGTCCTGGTGATAGAAAAATCGGCTTATCCTTTTCCTTGCAATAATCAATTATACAATGATTCTCTTTTACTTCCATATCAATTCCACTTAGATATATAAGATCATATTCTTCAAGTTCATCCAGCCATTCTTCCTTATATTTATATTCAGCGCCATGGGCAGCCATGAATGTTCTTTCTCCATCTGGTTCTACAAGGCAATAACACGCCCCATTGTCCTGGTCTACAGTTGGCATAATGCATTCAAAATCTTCCTGAATAAGGGCATCCTTGACAAACTGGGCGTTGCTTCCCTTTCCTACTGGTGCAAATACAGGTGCAATCTGGCATGCCTTTGCCACATGATAAGCACATCCACCAATTCTGGTCTCTGTTTTTAATACCTTGGTATCCTGCTGCCGTTTAGGAAGAAATTCTACATATAGAATAATATCCGTTGTGATGGAAGCTACGATGCATGGATTACACAAGTTTTCTTTCATATGGGTCCTCACTGATTCCCTTTTCTAAGATTTCCTTAGCCCATTCTTTGGCACATACTAATGAATGATCTTTATAATTTCCACATTCTTCCTTCTTTGTTCCAGGAACATCTTCCCATTCAATTTCATTGACAATCACTTCTAATCCTTCCTTTAATGCCTTGGCAACTTCATTGGATGTATGTTTTCCCCACAACAACAAGTGAAATCCAGTTCTACATCCAAAAGGGGAACAATCGATATATCCTTTTAACCTTGGTCTTAAGGTAAGCGCTAATAGATGTTCCAATGTATGCATACCGGCTGTAGAAATCGCCTGTTCATTTGGCTGGGTAAGGCGAATATCAAAATTTGTAACTACATCTCCATGTTCTCCTACCTGTTCAGCTATTAAACGCACATAAGGGGCAATCACCTTTGTATGATCTAATGTAAAGCTTTCAATAATGACTTTTTTCATGATAATCTTCCTTTCACTTCTTTAAAAAATGGAGCAAATGCACTTGGAATCGCATACTCTTTTTCTATTGTTTCTATATGCACAAATCCATCAAATTCTTCTTTTACCTCGATCATATAGGCATCCATATGCCATTCCACATGTGAGAATATATGGGTATAGGATGGAATCTGTACTTTATTTATAATATTAGATTCATTTATCAAATCTTCATCAAATTCATATAAGCCTGCAAGCAATCCTTTATCACTTCTTTTATGTATATGAATCTTATTTTTATATGTATAGATATAAATTGTCTTCTGAATGATTTTTCTTTCCTTTTTCTTTTTTAATATCGGTAGTCTATTCTGTGTATCCTGTTTATATGCCTGGCAATATTTCTTAATTGGGCATTGTTCACATCTTGGATTCTGTGGAATGCAGATTAAAGCGCCTAATTCCATTAATGCCTGATTATAATGGGAAATATCCCTGGATTCTACAAGGGAATCATCCACAAGGTTTTCTATTCTTTTCTTAACCTTTTGCGATGTCACATCTTCATCAATATTATAAAGTCTTGAAAAAACCCGAATGACATTGCCATCTACAGCACTGACCTTTTCATCAAAGGCAATACTTGCGATTGCACCCGCTGTATAATTCCCAATACCAGGAAGTTTCATCAGTTCCTTTTTGGTAGAAGGCAATTTACCATTGTATTCTTCCATACAGATAATAGCGCATTTTTTGAGATTTCTAGCCCGGCTATAATAGCCTAAGCCTTGCCAGAGCTTATTCAATTTCTCATCATCCACTTCACTCAGTGATTGAATGTCTGGCAACTCCTTCATAAACCTTGCATAATATGCCAGCATGGCTTCTATGCGTGTCTGCTGTGCCATGATTTCACTGATCCATATACCGTAGGCATCTTTATTCTTTCTAAATTCCAACTCTCTGGCATTCTTTTCATACCAGGATAACAAATCATACTGAAACATCCTATCTCCAATAAAAAAGGAATATATTTCTATATTCCTAAACATTGTATCATTTTATTAGACTCTAGCGTAAATATATTGACCTTTTCCTGATACTTTTACATCACCTGTATTCGCATCGATAAAAGCTGTCTGTCCTTTTTCTAAGACAACTGTATCTTCACCATTTTCAAGTGTGATTGTACCATTTAAGTTGATTACAGAACCAAAACTTTCTTCATCTACATTCAATGTAGCACTACCGTCAATATCCGTTACATAAGTAGTGAATTCCTTACATGTTGCCATCATTGTTTCTGTGGCATCTCCATTCTGTACCGTAGGTCCACATGGTTTGAAATCCGATTCAATTGGTGTTAAGTTAGATACATCGATTGCCTTCTGGATGTGTAATTCTCTTGGTTTTCCATCTTTTCCTACACGTCCAAAATCATAAACACGATATGTTGAATTCGAATTCTGCTGAATTTCACAGATTAAGATGCCAGCACCAATAGCATGGATTGTACCTGCTTTAATAAAGAATACATCCCCTTTATGTACAGGAACTGCCTTTAATACATCCAAACATGTATTATTCTTAATGCTCGCTTCAAATTCTTCTTTTGTGACTTCCTTATTTGTTCCAAAGTATAGGAATGAATCGGGTTCACAATCCATGATATACCACATTTCTGTCTTTCCATATTCTTTTTCAACACGTAGTGCATATTCATTATCTGGGTGCACCTGAATTGATAAGGAACCTTTCGCATCAATAAACTTCACAAGAATTGGGAAGAATTCAAAGGCATTTCCTTTTGTTCCTAAACAGTCTTTTCCAACTGCTTCAATATATTCAGGAAGTGTCTTGCCTGCATATTTTCCACTTTCAACAACAGATGGTCCATCTGGATGAACCGATACTTCCCAGCTTTCAGCTAGAATGTCATAGTCTGTTTCTTTTCCATATTCTTCTTTTAATTTTGTTCCACCCCAAAGGTAGTCTTTAAAGGCTGGTGATAATTTAATAATTGACATAACAAGATCCTCTTTTCTTTACTCAACATTATACTATCTACTATAAAAAAAAGACAAGTTTCCCTGTCTTATCTGTTCTCTAGTTTTGTATCACAGTAAATGCATCGATAGATTCTTTCTTCTTTATTAGATAGATAGAATTCATTATCCAAATCCTGTTCAACGGATGTGATACAGCGAGGATTCTTACATTTACGAACATTCTTGATTCTTTCTGGTAATTGTAATTTCTTCTTCTCTACAATCTGTGCATCTTTAATAATGCATACCGTGATATTTGGATCAAGATATCCTAAAACTTTAAAATCGATATCTACATTTCCATCAATTTTAAGAATATCTTTTCTTCCCATCTTTTCGGATTTTACATTTGTTAGAATCGCAACACTGCAATCCAGTTTTCCTAAATGCAATGCATCATATATATTTAATGCTTTTCCGGCACTGATATGATCCAATACAATTCCATTCATTATTCCATCTATTTTCATAAGCGTTCTACCTCTTTATCCAAACCTAACATCGTTAGAATCAATGCCATACGGATATATCTTCCATTCTGTACCTGATCAAAGTATTTGGCTCTAGGATCATCATCTACTTTCGTAGAGATTTCATTGACTCTTGGAAGTGGGTGCATAACAATCATATCCTTAGAAGCAAGTTTCATCTTGTCTTCATCTAAGATGTAGTAATCCTTTAAACGGATATAATCCTGTTCATTGAAGAATCGTTCTCTTTGAACACGTGTCATATAAAGAATATCTAAGTCACCAATGACATCTTCCATTCTTTCCACTTCAACATAATTAAGATTTTCTCTTTCCAGCAAGTCCTTTTTCAAATATTCAGGAATCATCAATTCCTTCGGTGAAATAAAGACAAACTTTGTATTCTTATATCGTGATAAAGCTTTTAAAAGCGAGTGTACTGTTCTACCAAACTTTAAATCTCCACAGAAACCAATCGTCAGGTTTTCAAAGCTGCCTTTTTCTCTTTGGATTGTCAATAAATCCGTTAATGTCTGTGTAGGATGGTTATGTCCACCATCTCCTGCATTGATTAGTGGAACCTTGCTTCTGCGTAAGGCAACAAGTGGTGCCCCTTCCTTAGGATGACGCATCGCAATGATATCGCTGTAGCAGGACACTGTCCAGATTGTATCCGTTACACTTTCTCCTTTTGATGTAGATGAGTTTGAAGCACTGGAAAATCCTAATACACTTCCTCCCAATGACAACATCGCACTTTCAAATGATAAACGGGTTCTTGTAGATGGTTCAAAGAATAATGTCGCAAGAATCTTATGCTTGCAGACATCCTGATATCGACTTGGATCCTTGATGATATCATTTGCCAGCATAATTAATTCATCAATTTCTTTTACGGATAAATCATTCGGTTCAATAAGATATTTCATGGTAAAACCTCCTGGTATTTTTATTCATACTGATTATACACGAATAAGCAAAAATAAAAAGAGGCATTTTGCCTCAATCTATTATTATGTGAACTATTAGAATTACTTAACAAACCAAGATAACAATTTTGAAATTGCACTGCTTTCACAATTGAAGTAATTTTCACCTTGGATCCAGCTTGGAACTGTAGTTTCTAAGTTAGCTAATGCGAAATAAGTGTTTAAGTTAATCATGATTCAATCCTCCTTAGTTTCTTTCTTGTTTCCTTATCTTCACTTGTATTATAGAAAGATTATGCATATTTTCCTAGATATTGTGGGCATAAAAGAGTAGAATGATATTGTGCATGAAGCACATATAATTTTATATAATATGCGAGGTATATGAACATGAGTCTATCAATTGAAGACATTCTTGTGCAATGTGGTGAAAATTATAAATTAAATTTAGTTGCTGGACATGAAGGGTGTACAGGTCTTGTGGAGTGGGTACATCTAGTAGAAGATTTTAAGGTCATTCAATTCTTATGGCCAAACGATTTAGCTATGACATTAGGTATGGGATTTCAGGAAGAAGATGATCTTTTAAACTGCATCAAAAAACTGGCAAGCCGACATTGTTCAGGATTAATCATCAACACAGGAAAATATGTAAATGAAATTCCCCAGCATATCATAGATTACTGCAACGAGAATCAGTTTCCATTAATTCTAATGCCATGGGAAATCCATGTAACTACAGTAATCCGTGATATTAGTGTACGATGCATGTATGCCCAAAAGGAAGATCAGCTGGTTGGCCAGCGCTTGATTGAAGCCTTTAAGGATCCTGATGTCATCGATGCCTATCGAAACGACTTCATGACAAGCTTTGATGTTGAAGGAAAGTTCCAGGTATTAATGATTCAGGTAGAAAACACAGAAGATATGACGCCTATTCAGCTGCAGCGACTGGCTTCTCGTATCCGATATTACTTCGACCGAATCGATGCGATGTATCAAATGTTCTGGTATAACACCTATCTGGTTCTTGTGGTCAACAACATGCCAGAAGATGAACTGCATGAAATCACAAAGCGAATGTACAGAAAGGCAATGGTTAAATTGGAAAACAACCCTCTTCACATTGGAATTGGTACACAGGTAAAGGATATAAGAAACATCATCACATCTGCAAAGCGCGCTAAAGCTGCCTTAAAATATGGATTGATTTTTGAAAAGGACATCTATGCCTTTAAAGATATGAAACAATATCAGATTTTATTCATGGTTGAGGATACCTTATTATTGGATGAGTTCTACCATGAAAAATTAAAGAATATATTAGAATATGACTTGAAGCATAATACCGAGCTTGAAAAGACATTATATTACTACATCAAGCACAATGGTTCTATCCAGAAGATTGCGGAAAGCTTATTTGCTCATAGAAACACAATCAATTATCGTATTGCCAAGATCAAGGAAATCCTCGATTCGGATTTAACCCAACAGGAAGAATTATTTCAATATTCCCTGGCTTTCTATATCAAAAAGATGCGTAAGTAATCAAACTTACGCATCTATTTCTTTTGTACTTTAATTGATTCAATCACTGGCTGCTCTTCAAAAGGAATGGTTCCATTATCATCTGTAGGATTTGCATCTTCGGCAATCTTATCAACCACATCCATTCCACTTGTCACAACTCCAAAGGCTGCATAATTTCCATCAAGGAATGTGCTATCCGCATGACAGATAAAGAATTGTGATGAAGCGCTGTCTGGTGCATTGGAGCGTGCCATAGAGATAACACCACGTCTATGGCTTATGTCATTCTCGACACCATTTGAACTGAATTCCCCTTTAATTGTCTTGCTGGAACCACCTGTTCCATTATGATTTGGATCTCCACCCTGAATCATGAATCCAGCCATAATTCTGTGGAATGTAAGTCCATCATAGAAACCAGATTGGGCTAACTCAACAAAGTTTTCCACTGTTTCAGGGGCTTTATCTCCATAAAGTTCCAGTTCAATTGTTCCATAGTTCTTGACGGTAATTGTCGCAAGATAACGATCTCCACCTTTTTTGCTTGTACATCCTGCAAGCAGCATGCATCCTGCTAATAAAATAGATACAAATAGAAATATCCATTTAGATTGTCTTTTTGTATATTCCATATAAACCTCCCATAAATATTTTCCATTATACTACATTCTACATAAATCCTTAATAACTTCTGAAGCAATCAATAAACCGGCACTGGCAGGTACAAAAGAATTCGAACAAGGAATTCCTCTTTTTGCTCCCTCCTCATACACCTTAACTGGTTCTTCCTTTGAATAGATGACCTTTAGATGATGTATATTCCTTTTTTTCAGTTCCCTTCGCATAACCCTAGCCAATGGACATACACTTGTCTTGCTGATATCACTGACTTCTAACATAGAAGGATTCATCTTATTACCTGTTCCCATACTACTAATGATAGGTGTGCCCGCCTGTTTACAAGCCAACACCAGTTCTATCTTTGCACTGACGGTATCAATGGCATCAATCACATAGTCATATTGGCTAAAATCGAACTGATTGGCATTCTCTGACAAAAAGAATATATCATATGTATTCACAATCGCATCTTTATTAATGGAAAGAATTCGTTTTTTCATCACATCTACCTTCTTTAATCCGATTGTATCTAAAGTTGCGATAATCTGACGATTGATATTGGTTGGGTCAAC
>JABUSD010000400.1 GCA_021442845.1 Holdemanella sp. | reverse complement strand
TTCCATTCCTTCCGGATTCACCTGGAAGAAGGATTTAAAGTGTAACTGGATCTTATTTCCCATGCACATTTCCATGATATAGGCATTTCCATATAAGATTTTATACTTCTCTCCTAATATCACATTATCCTTACGGGTATTTTCATTGAACACAACACTGGTTATATTTTTAAAAGCAGAGACCAATTTCTTTGTCAGATCAATCAGAGATGGATTGTATGTACCAATGAATACAACCTGCGCTTCTTTTGTATATGCAGAGACTCTTATAAATATATGTCGTAAACCTTTTGCCTGCTTTAAAGTCATTACTCTCTGAATATAGGCATAAATTTCATTGATCTCATCCGATTGGATTAGACATCTATCACATGGAACGATATCATTGGAATGCTTGCGATAGAATCCCATATATACTTTTCCATTGATAATCTGTACAGGAAACTGGGCTTTATTACGATAGGATAAACCATCATGTACAGATAGAATGGGTAATACATCGATATCTCTTTTTAATGCTCTTGAAAACAGATCTTTTAACTGTCTTGTCTTCCTTTCACATTGATAGGCATAATCGATATGCTGATATTGGCATCCTCCACATAGGCGGCTATATTTACATTCTGGATGGATTCTATGAATGGATGGTTCTATCAATTCCATTATCTTTCCAAAACAATAGTTCTTATCTACCTTTACGATGCGTATTCTTGCCTTTTCCCCTATTAATAGATCCGGTATAAACACAACCTGATTATCTATCTTAACAACACCAGATCCTAACCTTGTATCATCTATGCACTCTACTATATATTCTTCATTCTTTTTCATGGAAATAGTGTATCAATAATAATTTATTATGACAATACATAGCACGCTATTGACTTTTTAAATATATGCAATATAATATATAGCGTGCTATAGAAAGAAGGTGTTCAATGCAGAATAAAATGAAACGTGGATATGGATATTACATCAAACATATCAATATGCAGTTTAGTGCATTGGTAGATGAAGAATTGAAAGAATTTAATCTTACAAGATCTCAGGAAGACGTACTTCGGTTTCTCCATGAACATAGAAGTGAAACCATCATCCAGAAAGACATTGAAGAATTCTTTCATATATCCAATCCAACGGTAACAGGCCTATTAAACCGCCTGGAACAGAAAGGGTTTATTAAAAGGGTCCCTAGTGATAAAGATAAGCGGATCAAGATGATTCAGCCAACTGAAGAAATTGAAAAGCACTTTAGAGATATCCTGAATGCTTTACGTAAAGTTGAAGGATATATGACAAAGGACTTTACCGAAGAAGAACTGGAAACGTTCTTCTATCTGCTACAAAAAGCAAACAATAATTTAAAGAAGGAGGAACAAAATGATTAAAACGATTTTTTCTTACATCAAACAGTACAAGAAACCATCCATTCTTGCTTCTGTATTTGTTTCATTAGAAGTAATCTTTGAAGTTTTAATCCCATATCTAATGGCTGATCTAGTCGATAAGGGTCTTGCCAATGCCGATATGAATGTCGTTTTGAAACAAGGGGCTTTAATGGTAGTCCTTGCCGTATGTTCACTAATTGCCGGGGCATTATCAGGGAAATATGCATCTATGGCATCCGCTGGTCTTGCCAAGAATTTACGTGAAGCTGAATTCAAGAATATTCAGAACTTCTCATTTTCAAACATTGATAAATATTCAACAGGTGGTCTGATTACACGTCTGACAACCGATATCACATCCATTCAGATGGCTTATATGATGTTTATCCGTGCCTGTGTACGTTCTCCATTGATGTTGTTCGCATCTTTATTCATGGCTCTTCGCATCAATTCGGAACTTGCGATTATCTATGTATTTGTCATCATCTTTTTAGGATTCTTCCTTGCCTTCATTTCCATCAAGGTACATCCTCGTTTTGAAAAGATGTTTACTAAATACGATGCCTTAAATACATCCGTACAGGAAAATATCACAGGAATCCGTGTTGTGAAATCCTTTGTTCGTGAAGAATATGAAAGAGATAAATTCAAACATGCATCGGATGATGTCATGAATCTGCAGAAAAGTGCTGAAAAGCTATTGATTCTAAATGGGCCTGCGATGCAGCTTTGCATGTATGCTGTTATCATTTTCTTCTCATGGTTTGGAGCTCATCTGATTGTCAACAATTCTATGACAACAGGTGAATTGATGTCTTTATTTACATATTCATCTGGAATCTTAATTTCCTTGATGATGTTGTCCATGGTATTCACCATGATGATCATGTCCCTTGCAAGTATGAAGCGTGTTGCCGAAGTCATCAACCAGAAATCCGATCTGACATCTCCTGAAAATGGAATTATGGATGTAAAGGATGGAACCATTGATTTTGAAAATGTATATTTCAACTATTTTAAAGAAGCCCAAGGATATGTACTGGATGATATCAATATCCATATCCCATCGGGTTCTACATTAGGAATTTTAGGAGCAACCGGTAGTGCAAAATCAAGCTTTGTACAGTTGATTCCACGTCTATATGATGTTGCCAAAGGATCTGTAAAAGTAGCTGGTGTTGATGTGCGTAATTATGATTTGAAAGTATTGCGTGATAATGTTGCCATGGTATTACAGAAGAATGTATTGTTCTCCGGTTCTATCAAAGATAATATGCGCTGGGGAAATGAGAATGCAACCGATGAAGAAATCATGGAAGCATGCCGTTTAGCCCAGGCCGATGAATTCATTCAGAAATTTGATGGAAAATACGATTATCACATTGAACAAGGTGGTTCTAACGTTTCCGGAGGACAAAGACAGCGTCTATGTATTGCCCGTGCCTTATTGAAAAAGCCAAAGATCTTAATTCTGGATGATTCAACAAGTGCCGTTGATACAAGAACTGATGCCTTGATTCGTCAGGCATTCCTAGAAAAGATTCCTGATACAACTCGTATTATTATCTCGCAGCGTGTTTCTTCCATTCAGGATGCAGACCAGATTATGGTTATCGAAGATGGAAAGATTATTGGACTAGGAACACATGAAGCTCTATTAGAGAACAACGTCCAGTATCGTGAAACATATCTTGCACAGAATAGAGGAGGTAATGAAGATGAATAGAAACAAAGGTAAATTTGATGGAAATATCAAAGATGCGATTGTTCCATTAAAAAGAGTCTTAGTGGAAGCTTTATCAAAGTTTAAACTTCTATCGTTACTTGTACTTGTATTGATTATCCTATCCTCTGTTGCCAATGTCATTGGAAATACATTCTTAAAGAGTTTAGTGGATGATTATATTACACCGATGTTGTCACAGCCTACTCCTGATTATGGACCACTTGCCTTAGCTTTAATAAAACTGGCTGCCATCTATATTGCAGGTATCCTGGCAACTTGGGGATATAACCGTATCATGATTGAAATTGCCCTTGGTACTTTGAACAATATGCGTAAAAAGCTATTTGATCATATGGAAGGGTTAGCCATCCGTTATTTTGATACACATGCTCATGGAGATATCATGTCAATCTATACAAACGATACGGATACATTAAGACAGCTGATTTCACAGAGTATTCCTCAGTTTATTTCATCTTGTATCACCATTGTATCTGTACTTGTATCCATGATTGTCATGAATCCAGTGCTTGCTGCTATTACTGTATTCTTTGCCTTGATCATGTTGTTTGTATCAAAGAAAGTTACTGGTATTTCTGGTAAATACTTCCGTAAACAGCAGATGATGTTAGGAAGAGTCAATGGATATATTGAAGAAATGATTGAAGGAGCAAAGGTTGTCAAAGTCTTTACACATGAAAAGAAGACAGTGGATGACTTCAATGGATTGAATGAAGAATTATGCGATGCCGTTACAAATGCCAATACGTATGCCAATATCTTAATGCCAATTGTTGGAAATATCGGATATCTATCGTATGTTACAACAGCTGCCATTGGATGTCTATTGGCAATCAATGGATATGCTGGTGTCACAATCGGTACCATCGTTGCCTTTGTACAATTGAACCGTTCCTTCAATGGACCAATCAACCAGATTTCCCAGCAGTTGAACTCCGTTATTATGGCGGCGGCTGGTTCACAGCGTATCTTTGCCTTACTGGATGAGCCAAAAGAAGTGGATGATGGATTGGTTACTCTTGTCAATGTCAAAGAAGTCAATGGTATCCTTGTGGAAACAAATGAAGAAACAAGCAAATGGGCCTGGCGTCACCCAAGAGCCGATGGTTCTGTTGAGCTTGTCCCATTAATTGGAGATGTTCGCTTCCACGATGTAACCTTTGGATATAATGATGAAAAAGTTGTCTTGCATGATATTAACCTATATGCTAAACCAGGTCAGAAGATTGCCTTTGTAGGAGCGACAGGGGCTGGTAAGACAACCATCACAAATCTGATCAACCGTTTCTATGACATCCAGAAAGGTTCCATCACATACGATGGTATTGATGTAAAGTTAATCAAGAAAGAAGATTTGCGTTACTCATTGGGTGTAGTATTACAGGATGTTAACTTATTTACTGGTACAATCATGGATAATATCCGTTATGGAAATCTTAACGCAACGGATGAAGAATGTATTGCAGCTGCAAAACTTGCCAATGCCCATGATTTCATCAAACACCTGGAACATGGATATAATACACATATCGTAGCTGGTCAGGAATCGCTATCCCAAGGACAAAGACAGCTGTTATCGATTGCCAGAGCGGCTGTTGCCAATCCTCCTGTATTAATTCTGGATGAAGCGACATCGTCTATCGATACTCGTACTGAAAAGATTGTCCAGGATGGTATGGATAAGCTGATGAATGGTCGTACTGTATTTGTCATTGCTCACCGTCTATCAACGATTCAGAATTCCAATGCCATCATGGTACTTGAAAATGGTCGTATCATTGAACGTGGCGATCATGATGATCTTATCGCAAAGAAAGGTACATATTACCAGTTATATACAGGTGCATTTGAATTGGATTAAGGAGAACTTGAAAAAGTTCTCTTTTTTTATCCATCAAAAAAAGGAAGCATCTGCTTCCTAGAGGATATCAATCTTTCCAAATGGGATACTCTTATTGTCTATTACTTTAAGACCTCCTGTTTCATAGATTCCATAGACAGGTATCTTTTTTTCCTTCTTTACCTTTTCTATGCATTCTTTCTGTATCCGAGAGTTTCGATAATGCATTTCAATGCCAAAACCTTTTACCAAACCTAAACCAGTATAATAACCAAAATCAGGATATTCATCATCGGGTGTAATATGATAGGTATCCAACATTACCATAGCCCCTGCACTGCATCCTATAATCATCCCTTTATAGCGTTTTACAATGCCTTTTAACTTGAATTCCTTTAAACGTTTCATCAATAGATCTGGTGCTCCCTGGGGTAATACCAATATAGAACTATTTATAATCTTATTTTCAATTTCCTGTTTACTATCACTAAAATAGTTTACCCATTCGATATTTTCTTTCTTTACTCCATATGTATAGAACACATCCGTATATTTTGGATAGAAATAGCCCTGCCCTTTTTTAAATTGTTTATTCCAGTCATTGATATTCTTAGTATCATCATAAAAACTAAAAGCCAATATACAGACTTTATCTTTGTTTGAAATACGATTCTTTAATTCCATATAAATCCATTTCTGATCTATATCACAATGATTCAATACTATTAAATCAGGATTTATATCATTTAGATTCTCTTTCCAGATAAAGTCTTTTATAACACCTTTCTGATAAGGATATAGATATCCCTTTTCATCTTTTTTCCATATCGTATTTTCATTTTCTTCAAAGATATAATAGCCATCCTGATTCATTTTCACATTGTTTAAGGTTGTACATTGTACTTCCTTATCAAAGGATAATCTTTCATTCGGTTTTCCATAATATACAATCTTCATATATGTCTCCTAAAAGAAAAAGGAATCCATGATTCCTTACTCTTGTGTTCGTACAATCTGATCGACAATGCCCTGATTTTTAGGACTGTTTAAATTGTCTACGACTTTCTTACCAGCACCTGTTTTTGTTAGCTGTAAATAAACCTGGTTGGATAATGGATGGACTTCATCCACGATATAGTTATACGCATCAATGGATAAGTCATACATCTTGCTGTTTTCCTTGTTTGTAAAATAATCCGCTACAGGAAGAACAGAATCAACAATCGTATACGCTTCTTCAATTTTCGCATTGGCTGCATCTGTATTGGAATCATCTGTCATATCAATATGGATACGAAGTGTTGCACTTGTTAATGTAGCAGTAACTTTATCAATACCTTCGGTTCCTTCCAATTGCGAAACGATATTGTCTATATCTGCCTTTTTGATAGCTGGATTTAAATCCTCTTTCGCAAAACGGTTTCCTTCTACTGGTTTATTCTGTGCATTCATACTTGTAAAAAGAATATATCCTACGATAGCACAAGGAATCGCAATAATTATGAATGTAAATAATACTAATTTATGCCCTTGTTTTCTTCTTTGGTTTCTTGGTACTTTAGTCGACTTCTTTGCTTTTTTCATATTAGCCATAATAACGCCTCCCACTCTGTTTATTATAGCACAAAAATTATATTTTTAGATAGTAGATATAATTTCTGCAGTATTTGACCCTTTTCTTCGCTGGATAATACCATATACATTCTCATCATTTAAAACCCGAACCGTATATTTACAGTTTGTTGATGTGAAATACGATAAGCTTTCTCTGGAAATCTGCATAATGGCTAGGATTTCTCCTGCACTTTTGGCATTGGCACGCACTTCGATATTCATTTCAGTTATCTCATTGTTTGTAGCCTTTGCCTTTCCTGTAACAAATGTATAATCGGACAATAATGTCTGAACCGATTCCTGATACTGGCTAAACTGAAGCGCAACGTTGGAATCGATATTGGTAAATGGTGTACTTGGCATCAATACCCATTCTTCCTTGATATCTTCAAATTTTCCCTGGGTTCCTGTAAAGTAGCCTGTTTTAAAGTAACCACCTTCAATATCATCACCAACACCTAAGGAATAGGCTGCGACAAAGACAGGTACACGGCTTGTGATTTCATTGAAACGTTCACGCATATAGGATACCAGCTTGTTTGAAGTGACTTCCACATAGCTTGCCATCTGTTTTTCTTCAATAGGAATGGATTGTCCATTGGAAAGCAGTTCCCCATTCACAACAAGTGCGATGGAAATCCCTTTTAATTGATTGCCTGCATACCAGTCTAATTCATAGATATCCACAAGAATCGTTGATCCTGTTACAATTCCATTTCCCGTATCAAATTCTTCATCTCTACTTGGATTCAAACCGATTGGATTGTTGTCACGTAATGTTCCTAAAAGACCACGGGATCCATCCGTTGCATCCAGTTCATCAAAATCTAAAAAGGCATGTGTTGTATATTCCACTTCACTTGGAGAGAAATAATCCTTTGATAATTCCATCAATCCTGATTCTATCGCTACACGATTATCAAAATCAGAAATTAAGGAAGCGTGCTTAATTCGTGAGTTGGATACCGTATAAGGAAGCTTTGCAGCATATTCTCCATCACGAACCGCTACGGTATTTGTCGATTGTATAAAGGAGCATCCTGACAACATGAAAGCCAGCATAAGACCAATCAGTTTTTTACCTTTTCTCATTGTTTACCTCCATCAAACATACACTATGTGTATTATATCACTTTACTTCTTTTTTAGCGAAGGATGTAATGCGTTCAAATTCTTTACACCTATACCATGTCCAAAGGCAACACTCACAACATTTCCCTTTAAGCTAATGACAACGCCTTCCCCAAAGTTTGTATGTTCCACAACATCCCCTTTTTTATATTTCCCACCTTTATCCTTTTTCGTGGATAGAATGACAACTTCTTTTTCTTTTGGCTGGGGCTTTGGCTTTTGATAGATGCAGGATTCAGGAATTTCCTTTCGGAAACGGCTTGGTGTCATAAAGTTATTTAACACATAGCTATAGCCAGCGGCCCATGTGATATATAACTTATTTTTCGCACGCGTCATCGCCACATAACAAAGTCTTCTTTCCTCTTCCAGTGCCTTTTGTCCACCTTCCTCTATAGCGCGCTGGCTTGGGAAGATGCCATCGTTAAAGCTGACAATAAAGACAGTATCATATTCCAATCCCTTAGCGGCATGCACGGTCATAAGCGATACTGAATTGGCTTTTTCTTCTTTGGATTTCTCGGTAAAAAGGCTAACCTCCTGCAGATATTCCTCTAAAGTCATCTCTGGATTTTCCACGATGCTTTGGGCAATATCGCCTTTCAATTCAAATAAGTTCTGTATTCTTTCATCTTCATGTTCTTCTTCCAGCATTTTCTTATAGCCGGTTGTATCCAGAACATATTCTAAGAAATCCTCAAGGGAATAATCCTTTCGATGATACTTTAAATCTTCAATCAATTCGACAAATTTAGATAGCTTCTTTGCGGTTGCTCCATTTACACTTTCGGGATTCTTTAATACTTCATATAGATTCATATGACGTCGTGAAGCCTCTTCCTGTAGAGTATCCATCGTCTTCTGTCCAATGCCTCTTCTTGGCTGGTTAATGACTCTTAAAACCGCTAAGTCTAAAGCGAACTGTTCCGGATCGGCTTCATCGGGTAATGTACATAATTTTAAATAGCTTAGTGCATCCTTAATCTCCTGTCTTTCATAGAAACGGATGCCTCCATAAATGATATAAGGGATTCCCACTTTTCTTAATGTCTGTTCAAACTTTCTGGATATATAATTGGAACGATAAAGAACAGCGATATCCTTATATTCAATCCCTTCCTTGTGCCTTTCATAAATTTCTCTGGCAACATAGACAGGTTCATCCACTTCCCCTTCACATCCTTTGACATGAATCAATTCATTTCCTTCAATTTCAGAGAATAAATCCTTTTCAATTCGGTTCTTATTGTAGTGAATCACTTCATTCGATGCGTTAAGAATCGGTTGAGTGGAACGATAGTTCTGGTTTAAGATGATTGTCTTTGTGTTAGGAAAATCCTTATCAAAGCGAAGGATGATATCGACACTAGCCCCACGCCATGTATAAATTGTCTGATCCGGATCGCCTACAACACATAGTATCGTATCGTTTCCTGTCAGCATACGAATAATATCATACTGAATAGGATCTACATCCTGAAACTCATCCACATGGATATAGTCCAGTCTTCGATGCCATTTTTCGCGTACAGATCGATTATTTTTAAGCATGCGATGGGCTTCTATCAAAAGATCATTAAAATCAAAAGCGCGCATTTCCTTTCGTTTCCATTCATATTTCTCATAAAGGATTGCCATCTTTTCATATTCATCATTCACTGCCATCGTCTTTGCGACTTCAGGAGGAATCCTTTCTTCTTTATACGATCCGATATAGGCTAATACTTTACTATAAGGCAATGATTTTACTTCAATATCCATCTGTTTATAAAAGGGACGCAGAATCTGTTTTTGATCATCGCTATCTAGTATGGTAAAGGATTTAGGATATCCAATCGTTTCCGCATCCTCTCTAAGTAAACGCGTACATAAAGAGTGGATAGTTGATACACGCACCGATGCAGAATAAGCTCCCAGCATAGAATGCAGTCGATCTTTCATTTCATTGGTTGCCTTATTGGTAAAGGTAATTGCCATAATACGATTTGGATAGATGCCAACCTCTTCAATCAGATAGGCAATACGTGCCATCAGAACACGGGTCTTTCCACTGCCAGCTCCGGCAATAATACGGACATGCTGGTCAATGGTTGTAGCGGCTTCTCTTTGATTCTTATTTAAATGGGAAATCATTTCATTCATTGTCATCCCTCCTTAAAAAAAGGATTAATCAATCCCTTTTTGAAAATCACTTTCCTTGATACATTGTCTGATATATGCCAGATTCTTTTGATTGGCTACTATACAGTGAAAAAATAACTGTTCTTCCTTTCTTTGTACAATGGCTTCAATGGTAAAGAATCCATCTTCTTTCCATTCCGACATATAAATGGATTTTCCATCATATGCAATAGGAATCTGTTTTGATACATTGTCATAATCTGTCATGATAGATGAATTGAGGCTGGCCTGTATCAGATATTTCCAGGTTGCTTCTTCTACATAAGGTGCCATTAGGCATAAACAGCGATTCTGTGGATCATAGCTTCTTTCACAGGCACCATGGGCTACAACCTTAGCACTTTCAAATAGATGATAGACCTCTCCATCCCGATATTGGATAACCTCTTCTTTCATCTGGATGGCTCCATTTAATTTATTCTCTCTTCCTAGCTGTTCAATTAAGAATTTGTAATTCTTTACTGGAAGCGGTAGCTTTGGATCATCTTCAAACGCCAGTTCAATATAATCACAGATTGTCTGGGCATGTTTAATTGTCGTTTCATTCATATTTGTATAGATACCAACACCTTCTTTGGCAAGAAGAGTCAAAGCGGCATTTTTAAAGAAGCGGGCATCTTTATCCCAGTCATTCCATACATAGAAACAATCCATAAGTTCTAACAAGGACATTTCTTTGAATTCCTTTTCATCAATATCCCCAACGGATGTAAGAATTCTTCCTTTTTTATTCATAGGAAGAAAGAATGTCTCTTCATATAGATAGTTCTGTTCTTTTAATAGATCATTTTTGATTAAAATGCCACGAATATATTCCAGTTCCTCTTCATAGGTGCTATGAAGCTTTCGAAAATCTTCTTCTAAATCAAATTCCAGGTCATCAATCAATTCATATTCACCAGGAATTTCTTCCTTGATATCACGATAAAAGTCAACGACAAAACAGTGGAATCCAGGCCCACCATGTCTTGTGTTGGCACTTAATAGAATCGTATCGTCTTCTTCCGTAACGCGAATCTTTCCTTGTGGACATGCCGTAATCTCCACATAATCGCCTTTATCTTCAATCTGTATCTGTTCTCTTACACATAATGCGCCTAGTACTTCATACAGTTCATTTTTTTCCTTATCGTTATTATTTTT
>JABUSD010000380.1 GCA_021442845.1 Holdemanella sp. | reverse complement strand
TAAAGGAGATAATATGGCAAAATTAAGTGGTGCAGCTGTCGTACAGATCAATGAAATCTGTGACAGATATGCAAATGAAAAAACGCCTCTTATGATGATCTTATCTGATATCCAGAAGGAATATGGATATATTCCTCTAGAAGTTCAGGAAATCGTATCAGCTAAAACAGGCGTACCAGTATCAGAGATTTATGGAGTAGTTACATTCTATTCATTCTTCTCTCTAAAACCTAAGGGAAAATACGTTATCGGTATTTGCTTGGGTACAGCATGCTACGTAAAGGGTGCTCAACAAATCATTGACAAATTCTCAGAAATCCTTGGAATCGGAGCAGGTGAAACAACTGAAGATGGTTTATTCACAATCGATGCATTACGTTGTATCGGTGCCTGCGGTATTGCGCCAGCAGTAAGCATTAATGGTACAGTATATCCAAAGATGACTGTAGATATGGTCGGTAAAGTTATTGAAAGTTATCGTAAGGAGGCTTAATTCATGGAAATCAGAACAGGTGAACAATTAAATATTGAAGTAAAGAATTGTACTGAAGCAATGGATGCCAAGCTTTCTGGGGCTAACGGTAAACGTGCTGTCGTACTTTGTGGTGGTACAGGATGTATTTCATCTCACTCAAATGAAATCAAAGCTAAATTTGAAGAATTTATTAAAGAAAAAGGATTAGAAGAAAAAGTAACAGTAAACCAGACTGGATGTTTCGGTTTCTGTTCACAGGGTCCATTCGTTAAGATTTTCCCAGAAGACACTTTATATCGTCTAGTACAGATTGAAGATGTTGAAGAAATCGTAAATACAGACTTAATCGGTGGACAAATTGTAGAAAGATTACTATATGTTGATCCAGCAACACAAGAAAAAGTAGTTAAGCAGGATGACATCACTTTCTATAAGAAACAAAAACGTATCGCATTACACGGTTGTGGTGTCATCAACCCAGAAGACATCAACGAAGCTGTTGGTTATGGTGCATTCCAGGGATTAAAGAAAGCATTATCTATGTCACCAAAAGAAGTAATCGATGAAGTATTAGCTTCTGGATTACGTGGACGTGGTGGAGCTGGATTCCCTACAGGAAGAAAATGGTCTTTTGCTTATGCAAATCAGGCTGATCAGAAATATGTAGTATGTAACGGTGACGAAGGGGACCCAGGTGCATTCATGGACCGTTCTATCCTTGAAGGTAACCCATTTGCAGTTATCGAAGGTATGATGATTGCTGGTTATGCAATCGGTGCTTCAGAAGGTTACTTCTATGTACGTGCTGAATATCCAATCGCTGTAAATCGTTTACAGATTGCTATTGATCAGATGAATGAAGCTGGTATCTTAGGTGAAAACATCTTAGGAACTGGATTCAACTTCCAGGCTCACATCCGTTTAGGTGCTGGTGCATTCGTATGTGGTGAAGAAACTGCATTGTTGAACTCTATTGAAGGACAGCGTGGTATGCCAAGACCTCGTCCACCATTCCCTGCTGTAAAAGGATTATGGGGTAAACCAACTGTTGTTAACAACGTTGAAACATTAGCAAGCGTTCCTTATATCTTAAGAGAAGGTGCTGCTGATTTCGCTTCTGTTGGTACAGAAAAATCAAAAGGTACAAAGGTATTCGCATTAGGTGGAAAAGTTAACAACGTAGGTTTAGTTGAAGTTCCAATGGGAACAACATTAAGAGAATTAATCTATGACATCGGTGGAGGAATTCCAAACGGTAAAGCATTTAAAGCAATTCAGACTGGTGGTCCTTCAGGTGGATGTTTAACAACAGAATACTTAGACGAACCAATCGATTTCGATAACTTAGTTGCTAAGGGATCTATGATGGGTTCTGGTGGTGCTATCGTAATGGACGAAGACAACTGTATGGTTAACATCGCTAAATTCTATATGGAATTTATTTGTGATGAATCATGTGGTAAGTGTTCTCCATGCCGTATCGGTACTAAACGTATGCTTGAAATCCTTACTAAGATCTGTGATGGTAAGGGAACTATGGAAGACTTAGATGAACTTGAACAATTGTCAGAAGCCGTTAAGAGCAACTCTTTATGTGCATTAGGACAGACATCAAGTAACCCAGTTGTTTCAACTATCACTCACTTTAAAGATGAATATATCGCTCACATCGTTGACAAGAAGTGTCCAGCTAAGATCTGTAAGAACTTATTATCTTACAAGATTATCAAAGACAACTGCTTCGGATGTGGAATGTGTGCAAGACAGTGTCCAGCAGGCGCTATCACTAAGACAGATTATGTTGCACCAGGTAAGAAACTTCCTGCATTGACTATTGATGCTCAGAAATGTATCAAGTGCGGTATGTGTATGTCATCATGTAAGTTCAAAGCAATTGTTAAGGAATAATTGGAGGTATATAGAATGGCACTTATTAATATTAAAATTGAAGGTCAGCCATATCAGGTTGAAGCCGGTCTTACAATTCTAGAAGCTGCTAGAACTTGTGGATATGACATTCCTTCATTATGTACATTTAATCATGGTGAATGTTCAACTGGTTCTTGCCGTGTATGTTTAGTAGAAGCTACAGGTGCAAGAGGATTAGTTGCTTCCTGTGTATATCCAGTAGCTGAAGGAATGGAAATTCGTATTTCTTCTCCTAAAGCTGTAAAAGCAAGAAGAACTTCTGTTGAACTTCTTCTTTCAAACCACAATAAAAATTGTCAGCAATGTCCAAAGAATGGAAAATGTGAATTATTGAACGTTGCTAAGATTACAGGAGCTAGAGAAGGTGTATTCCAAGGTGTGAAGACTCCAGTTACTGTTGACCAGTTAACTCCATCAATCGTACGTGATACATCAAAATGTATCCTTTGTGGACGTTGTGTAGCTAGATGTAAAGCTGCTCATGGTGAAGGAATCCTAGGATTCGAAAACCGTGGATTCTCTACAATCGTTGCTCCAGCAGGAAACAAATCATTTGGTGATTCTCCATGTTTATTATGCGGTCAGTGTGTTAACGTATGTCCAACTGGTGCATTAATGGAAAAATCAGAAATCGCTAAAGTTGACGCTGCAATGGCTGCAGGTAAACACGTTGTTGTTCAGGCTGCTCCAGCTGTACGTGCTTCATTAGGTGAAGAATTTGGAATGCCAATCGGTACTCCTGTTACAGGTAAACTTGCTGCTGCATTAAGAAGATTAGGATTTGACAAAGTATACGATACTAACTTCGGTGCTGACTTAACTATCATGGAAGAAGCTAACGAATTGTTACACAGAATCAAAGATGGTGGAACACTTCCAATGTTAACTTCATGTTCTCCAGGTTGGGTAAACTATGCAGAATACTACTATGGTGATTGCCTAGACCACTTATCATCATGTAAATCTCCACATGAAATGGAAGGTGCAATCATTAAATCATACTATGCTGAAAAGAACGGAATCGATCCAAAGGATATCTTCGTTGTATCTATCATGCCATGTACAGCTAAGAAATTCGAAAAAGATCGTCCAGTTATGGAAGTGAATGGACTTCGTGATGTAGATGCAGTATTAACAACTCGTGAATTAGGTGACTTAATTAAACGTTCAGGAATCAACTTCAACAAATTACCAGATGAAGAATTTGATCAGGACTTAGTAGGAACATACTCAGGTGCTGGTGTCATCTTCGGTGTAACTGGTGGGGTTATGGAAGCTGCATTAAGAACTGCTTACGCTGCATTAGAAGGTAAGGAATATGGACCTATTGAATTCCATGAAGTACGTGGATTTGAAGGAATCAAAGAAGCTTCTCTTGTATTAGCTGGTCAAGAAATCAAGATTGCCGTTGCTCACGGTATGAAGAATGCTAAGCCAATCATGGATGATATCCGTGCAGGTAAATCTCCATATACATTCATCGAAATCATGTGTTGTCCAGGTGGATGTATCAATGGTGGTGGACAGTCATATGTTAAACCAGCATTATTACCAAATGAAGAATTAAACATCTTAGATACATACAAAGCTAAACGTGCTAGAGCATTGTATTCTGAAGATGAAAGACAGGTAATCCGTCAGTCTCACAACAACCCTCAGATTCAGCAGTTATATGCAGAATTCTTAGGAGAACCATGTGGACACAAAGCTCACGAATTATTACACACTACATACAATAGTGATCGTGAACGTTATAAATAACATGAATTAAGAGGTATTTTAAAATATACCTCTTTTTTTTGTCATGAAAAAATGTCATGGATTATCCATGACACTTATTTATTTTTCTTGATGGATGCTTCAAGTGCATCCTTAATGCTTTCTTCATAGGTTGGATGAGGACGAATAATCGATGCTACCTGTTTTTCATTAAGTTTATTTCCAATAGCTACAGCAAATTCTCCAACCATATCCGTTGCTCTAGAACAGAATAACTGAGCCCCTAATAAAGTGCCTGTTTCATCGGCTATCACCTTAATGAATCCTCTTTCATCTCCACTCAATACCGATTTCGCATTTCCTGTTGTCGGAACCTTTCCTACATGCACATTCAATCCTTTATCCTTAGCTTCCTGTTCACTCATACCGACCGATGCAATTTCTGGTTGGGTATAAACACAGCCTGGCACAAGATGTAAATCCGTCGTATATGGTATACCTGCTAATACGGCAGCTACTTTCTCGCCTTGTGCACTAGCAGCATGTGCTAATTGTGGATAGCCTGCAGCTGCATCACCAATGACATAAATACCAGGGATGGAAGACATCATATTATCATCTACAATGGCTCTTCCTCTATCTAGTTCTGGTAATGGATTCAAAACAGAATTCAAGTTAACTTTTCTTCCTACAGCTAGCAATACAGCTTGTGCAGATATTGTTTCTGTTTTATTCTTTGCCGTATATGTACAGGTTGTCTTTCCCTGTTCCTGATTAATCTTTGATACCAATGCATCCGTTACAATGGTAACCCCTTTTTTCTTCAAGCTCAGCGATAGACTCGAAGAGATTTCCTTATCCATCGTTGAAAGAATACGTGGCAACCCTTCTAATACGGTTACCTTGGTTCCCAATGAATTATATAAAGAGGCAAATTCCATACCAATGACGCCACCACCAATAATAATCAATTCATCAAAGGAAGGTACTTGAGATAGGATTTCATCGCTTGTGATTACCGTTGGAATATCAACCCCTTCAATTGGTGGGATAGCTGGTAGCGATCCTGTTGCGATGACAATAGCATCACTTGTTAGTTCTACATCTTCATTTTCTGTCTTGACAACAACTTTTCCTGGTTCAATAACAGTTGCTTCTCCATTTAAAACCGTAACTTTTAAAGCTTTTAATCCCTTTGAAGATGCATCTTTTAATTTAGATACAACTTCTTCCTTTTTGTTTTTAAGCGAAGCATAATCAATGGATACTCCTTCAATACATAAACCACATTCCGTATCTTCCTTTAATGTTCGATACAAATCCGCTGTATGCATCAATGTCTTTGTCGGTACGCATCCGCGATTTAGACATGTACCTCCAATATCTGCTTTTTCCACAAGAACTACTTTTTTACCATATCCGGCAAGTTTTGTTGCGCAGGCAAGCCCTCCTGGACCTGCTCCAATCACAATGACATCATAATGATTGCTCATATTATTTCCTTTCCAGAAGTGGTTTGATCAGTTTGTATATATCATCACATACCACTTGTTGTTCCAGACCATCTCCTTTTAAAGCAAGTTTTACCCTTTCTTTATCCAGAGGTATGTTTTTTAGCTTTTCTGGTATTTCTAGTAAAAGGGATGCATCCATACCATCCGTGTTGAAAAGAATATCCTGTATCCTTTCATTCTCAATCCGATAGTATAAAGTGATTTCACCCCAGTCAAAACACCCGTATAGCTTCTTATATGCGTTTTTCTTAGCGCCATACAGCCAATCTTTATCCTCTAATACATTCTGTTGCATTTGTACAAGATTTGTCTGTAAGCTCTCGTATGGCACTGGTGTGCCCTTATATATTTTAGAAAAGCTTTCTATCAGCTTTTCCTTCATTGTTTCTACTGTGATTTCGTCATTTAAAGATTGAAGGTTGATAACTCTTGATTTAACGGAAGCTACACTTCTTTTCTGCAGTTTTGCCTTGGATACATTCAGATAGCTGGATAATCGGTTCTGATCAACGCCAATCATCAAAGTTCCATGATGACAGTTCTTTCCATCCGACTGGTAATAGGCATGCCCTGAAAATTTTCTTTCTTCGGCTAATAAATCATTTCTTCCGCTGATCGATGCTTCTAAGCCAAAGGATTGGATTGCATCTAAAAGAACCTGATTCTGTTTTACCTTATCATATTCACTATCACATGCAAGAAAGCTGAAATTCAGATTTCCTTCATCATGATAGACAGCACCTCCACCTGACATGCGTCTAGCCAGTTTTACACCTTCTTTTTGCATGGCTTCCAGATTGCATTCATCATAGGCGCACTGATTGCGTCCAATCACAACCGTATCCTTATTCTGCCAAAGATACAGAATCACTTCCCCTTCACAAACCTGACGGCGGAGGATTTCCTCCACCGCCAGATTTTCATATGGGTTCATCGTATTCTGTATAAAAGTATACAGTTTCATTATCTTTCAAAACGCAGAATCGGTGTACGGGCAGCCTTAACCTCATCTGGTCTTCCAATTGGTGTATTGTGAGGTGCACCATGTAACATGTCTGGATTTTCCTTAGCTTCCTTTAAAATCTGCTTGAAGATTTCAACCGCTTCATCTAATGTTTCAATAGATTCTGTTTCCGTTGGTTCTACCATCAGCGCTTCATGGACAATCAATGGGAAGTACATCGTTGGCGGGTGAATTCCAAAGTCAAGCAGACGTTTAGCAACATCCAATGCCGATATACCTGTTTCTTTATGCAGCTTATCTAAAGTCATTACAAATTCATGCATGCATGGGCCTGTATATGCCATATCATAGTCATGCGCTAATTGATGCATCATATAGTTGGCGTTCAATACAGCTCCCTTAGCGGCTTCAGGAATACCTTCCTTACCAAGCGATAATACATAACATAAGGCACGAACAACAACTAGGAAGTTTCCATAGAATGTGCGAACCTGTCCAATTGTCTGTTTTGGTGTCACCAGTTTGAATCCATCTTCATGGATAGTTAATTTACCTGGAAGATAATCAGCTAGAAATGCCTTACATCCAACTGGCCCTGCACCAGGACCACCTCCACCATGTGGTGTAGAGAAAGTCTTATGCAGATTCATATGCACGCAGTCAAATCCCATATCCCCTGGGCGAACAATACCCATAACGGCATTCAAGTTCGCTCCGTCATAGTAACAAAGTCCACCAGCATCGTGAACAATCTTTGTGATTTCTGCAATGTTTGGATCAAACAATCCCACTGTATTTGGATTTGTCAGCATCAATCCTGCCGTATCTTCTCCTACTGCATTCTTTAATGCATCTAAGTCAACACATCCCTTATCATCGGATGGAATGTTTACAACATCAAATCCTACCATGACAGCGCTGGCTGGATTTGTTCCATGTGCTGAATCTGGCACGATAATCTTTGTACGCTTTGTATCTCCATGATGTAGATGATATGCACGAATCAACTGCAATCCAGTAAATTCTCCATGTGCACCTGCAGCTGGCTGGAATGTTACATGATCCATTGCGGTAATTTCACAAAGCGCTTTTTCTAGTCGATCGATAACCTCTAGACATCCTTGTACTTCTTCATCGTCCTGCAATGGATGGATGCCTGTAAATCCAGGTAAGGCAGCCATCTCTTCATTGATACGAGGATTGTATTTCATTGTACATGATCCAAGTGGATAGAATCCATCATTGACACCATGTGTCTGTTTGGCAAGCTGTGTATAGTGACGGTCAACATCCACTTCGCTTAGTTCTGGTAAGAATGGTTTTGTTTGTCTTTTCATTTCTGATGCTAAAGCAAACTCTGGTACATCACATTCAGGTAAAAGATTTAGATGTCTTCCTGCACTTGTTCTTTCAAAAATCAGTTTCATTTGCAGCAAACCTCCTGCACGATAGATACCATCTTATCAATCTGTGCTTTACTCTGTTTTTCCGTAACACACCAAAGGATCTTTCCATCCACTGGTAAACCACCTAGAATTCCATTTTCGGCTAATGCCTTGTTGATACATGCTGGATCAACAGGACAAGTCATTAAAAATTCATGGAAGAATTCCTCATTATAAACAAGGCTGACACCTGGTATTTCTGCCAGTTTTGACATGGCATAATGTGCCTTGTTGAAACATGATTTTGCCATTGATGCAAGTCCTTCTGGACCAACGGATGCCATAAAGACAGCAGCTGTCATCGCACATAAAGCTTCATTTGAACATACATTGCTCGATGCCTTTTCACGACGGATATGCTGCTCTCTTGCCTGTAATGTAAGAACAAATGCCCGATTTCCTTTGGCATCTTCCGTCTGTCCTACAATACGTCCTGGCAACTTACGCATCATCTTCTTTGTTGATGCCATAAATCCAAGATATGGTCCACCAAATGCCATTGGCATACCTAAAGGCTGTCCTTCACCAACTGCAATATCTGCACCACATTCTCCTGGCGTTTTTAACAATCCCATCGAAATTGGATTTACGGACATGATTGCCTTTGCACCTGTTTCATGAGCTAATGATACAAGTGCTTCTCCATCTTCAATGATTCCATAATAATTTGGCTGCTGGAATAGCAGACAAGCGCTATCAGTCCCTAATGCTTCCTTTATAGCCTCTATGTCTGTCCTACCATTACTTGATTTAACTACACATACTGGAATCGATCTTCCATCACAATATGTCTTCACAACCGTTAATACCTGCGGATCGACTGTATCTGTGACAACAACACGTGTTCGTTTTCTTTCCTGTGTCATCATAACCGCTTCTGCAGCGGCAACAGCACCATCATAGACAGAGGCATTGGAAACATCCATCCCTGTCAATTCACAGATCATCGTCTGATATTCAAAAATTGATTGTAGTACACCTTGAGAGATTTCTGCCTGGTATGGTGTATAAGCTGTAACGAACTCTTCTTTTGTCGTTATTGTCTTTACAATAGAAGGAATATAATGATCATAGCTTCCTGCTCCACGGAATACAGTGCGATACTGCTTATTCTTTAGAGCAAGCTCTTCTATGATTGTTCTAACTTCTAATTCGCTTTTCCCACTTTCCAGATTGAGTTCTCCCATACGAAGACTTTCAGGTACATCCACAAAGAGTTCATCAACGGATGAAATCCCCATTGTGTCAAGCATTCTTTTTATGTCTTCCTGTGTATTGGGAATATAACCTGACATACATTCTCCTTTTTATTCTTCTTCTGCACAAACAGCTTCATATCCAGCTGCATCCAGCAATTCAACTGTATCCGCTGTATCTGCAACACGGATAATCCATGCTCCATATGGATCTTCATTGATTAATTCTGGCTTGTCAGCTAATTCTTCATTCACTTCTTCAATGGTTCCTGTTACTGGCGAAAATACATCGGATACGGCTTTTACTGATTCAACATCGCAGAACTGATCCCCTGCTTTTACTTCATCGCCAACCTCTGGCAAGTTAACGAATACTAAATCGCCTAATGCATCCTGAGCAAAATCTGTTAATCCGATTTCGACTCTTCCATCGCCAAGATCTTTAACCCATTCATGGCTTTTGCTGTACTTTAATGTTTCTGGTGTGTTCATATTTCTTCTCCTCCTGTTTTATGCCTGTTTATAGAAAGGTAGCGCAACCACTTCTGCGCTAACGCGACGTCCTCGTACATCGACTTCTACCAAATCGCCTAATTGAACCTTATCTGTTCCTACAAGTGCCATCGCATAGGCCCCACCTAAGTAAGCACAATGTGTTCCAGATGTTGTATGTCCAATCAATTCTCCATTGAAATAAACATCCTGATGTTCACGAGCAATTCCTCTTCCTGTTATATGAAGACCGATTCTTGTACGAGCTCGCCCCTTCTTTTCTATTCCTTCTTTACCGATGAACTCTTCCTTATTCATCTTTACGCCAAAATCAAGCCCTGCTTCCAATGGGGATACAGTATCATCCATCTCATGACTATATAATGGCATAGCTGCTTCTAAACGAAGCGTATCTCTTGCGCCCAATCCACATGGAATCAAGCCTTCTTCTTTTCCAGCTTCCAGCAACAATTCAAATAATGCAACGGCATTCTCAGCTGGTGTATATAATTCAAATCCATAAGATCCAGTATATCCTGTCTGCGATACAAGGCATTCAATGCCACCAACCGATACATTTTTCTTAAAACTGTAATACTTTTCAGGAATGTTGTCTGAATCTGTCAGTTTAGAAAGAATCTTTCCTGCCTTTGGTCCCTGTAAAGCCAATTGCCCAACGGAAGCAGAAATATTCTCCATCGTTGTATCCGCTAATAAATTGGCACGAATGTGCTCATCATCCTTTGCAGTATTGGATGCGTTCACAACAATCATGTAGCATTCATCACTCATACGATAGATAATCGTATCATCGATAACGCCACCATCTTCATTACACATCGGACTATAACGAATTCGTCCAATCTGAAGATTTGTAAAATCATTTGTCATAATGTGGTTGATAGATGCAAGCGCACCCGGACCACTTAATACGATTTCACCCATGTGAGATACATCAAACAGACCACATGCAGTGCGTACTGCCATATGTTCCTTAATGACTCCAGAGCGCTTATAATCCACTGGCAGAAGATAACCAGCAAACGGTACAATCTTTCCACCATGAGCCACATGGGCTTCATACAAAGGGGTTTTAAGTTCCATTATTCTATATCCTTTCAAGCCACAAAAAGTGGCGAAATCCATTTCCTGTAAAGCCTTACATACTACAGGAATTCTACCTCTTTTATTGTAAAACAATTCCCATATTTGTCCATGGGAAACTTAAAAAATGTTTCTAATACATAAACAATAAGCATAAAATATTACCGATATAAACTATAAAAAACTTATATCTTTCATTATTTTACCAATATACACGATTTTTTGTTTACGTATTGTAGACATATGTATATATTGTGTGACAATGCTTTTTTTAGTGGTAGACTCATAAAATCTATGCTACAATAAATAGGCAATGCCGGATTAGCACAGGGGTAGTGCAAC
>JABUSD010000062.1 GCA_021442845.1 Holdemanella sp. | reverse complement strand
TAAGAAAGATAAAAAATTACTTAAGCAGTTTTCTTGATAAAATCTAATCTTTTTACAATCTCCTTAGCTTCTTTTCGGTCCCTTGTATATTGATCCGTACCAACCTGGGTTTTCTTTTCGGATATATAAACAGCTAACATGACATTATCTTTCATACGTATACGAATTCCAACAAACAAATAAGGATCCTGAAAGATACCAGTTGGACCAACTCCCATTAAAGCTAAGAAGGGTTCCTGTTTGCCTCTTTTTTTTGCCTTTTCATTTAAAATGTCACAATTGACTATATCTTTAAGCGGATAGATTCCTTTTGTACCATCTAAGATTTCAAAGGTATCTTTATCAATGATTATGCTTCTATATTTTTTCATATGCTTGCTCCATTATAAGAATATAAGAAGATGAATACCATCTTCATCAATGCAAAGGTTATTGTTGTATCTTGTAATCAACGCTTCTAACAATTGAATATCGTCTGTATTTCTTTTTCCTCTATATTTTGAATAGATGGATATCTCTTCTTTACTCATAAATATTTTAAAGTCATATTCTTTATCCTGCATGTCTAATAATGATTTGCAGCTCATATCAACAATTAATAATAGAAGGGAAGAAAGAAAACTGGTATCCACAGAAATATCTTTTATTGTATCCAATTTCATATTGAAATCAATTTCCTTATACTGCTCTATTTTAGAGGATAGGATTAAATCAACAACCGTATTGTTACATAAAGGCATATGCAATAATAAGGTCATGTCATTTATCCATTCCTGAAACAATGGTTCAACAGAATCATATTTCTTATCCTGTAATTCCTGATAAACCATCAATGCCTTATGCTTTGTATCATGGATTAACTTTTCTACATCTTCATATTCCTTTAATAAGGAAGAGAACTGCTGCTTTGAAAGATCAACAAATCGCTCAAGGTAGCTCTGGTTTAATTGTTTTTTTAATGTTTCAAAATATATGGATACAGTAAGTATTATACATGCCACAAAGATAAATATACAGATTAGAAATCCTGTATATTTCTCATTGTTTTCTATGAGTATCTGTGCAAAAGATAATAGACATAGAATAAAGACATCAGCTAAACATAAAATAGAGTAGTTAAAATGATTTGGAAGTTCAAACAGACTTTTTAACTGTCTCAATGAAAAATGCATTAGAACAATATTGATTAGTTTCATCAAAATAAAAAATAGAATAAATTCTTTATTAACGGTTATGATATCAAATACATCCATTTGTAATAGATGTGCTATTAACAGAACCAGCATGTAACAGAAATAATACATAATTTCCAATGTTATAGAGATGGATATAGATTTGAAATCATATTTTTTAAAATAGATAAGAAGGAATATTGAATTTATACAAATGCCTATTAAGGTCTGTAAAAATGCACTGTCTGGATAAAAATTATAGAGATAGATTTCTATTGTTGTAAATAGAAAAGACATGAATATATATTTTATCCAGTTTACTCTTTCATTAAACATATAATGAGCAAATAGAAATCCAATTAATCGATCGATTAGATTTAATATAAAAATCATACCTTGCTCCTATGAAGGTTATATGCACTTAGAAGTGCTTTCTTGTTCCTTCTTGAAATATGTAAACTTTCTTGATTGTCCATAATACAAAGATCATTTTTAATATCAATTCTATATATATGATTGATATTGATGATTATATCTCTATCTATATGAATAAAAGATTCGCTTAATCTGTCTTTAACAGAAGATAATATACGTTCTGTAGTCTGTATTAGTTCATCATGAGATACTGTCTGTAGATAGATAATGGAATCTTCAATGAAAAGATATAGGATATCATTTTCTTTTATTGATTCTTTTTTATAAGCAATCTGAAGATTAATAGTTTTTTGAAAGTGCAATAAATGATAGATTTCTTTTACTTTATCAAGAAGTTCATTATCCAGATTCTTCTTTAATATATATCCATACACATTATAAAAATAAGCATCTTTATAATAATTCTCATGATTTGTCACAAAGATGACAGGCGTATTCTTTGATAAGGATTTCTTGCATAATTCAATCCCATTCATATCATCTAAATCAATATCCAGTAAAAGCAGATCATACATCCCTTTATATTCTTTAGGACTTGAAAAGAGTGTTAATTCAAAGTTTTCATTTGTGTGAAGACATTGTTCTATCTTTTTAAGATAGAACATATCATTATCAATGACAGCAATTTTCATAATTTCCTCTATTCAGTATTATAACATGAATATATTTGATTGTACTTTGCAAAATATTACAATAAATGAGTTAATAATGCATAATAAAGGATAGCTGTATTGGCTATCCTCTATTATCTATATCTATTTATTTAGTATATTTACAATTTCCTTAGCTTCTTTTCGATCACTTGTATATTGATCTGTACCAACCTGGGTTTTCTTTTCCGATATATAAACAGCTAACATTGTATTATCTTTCATGCGTATACGTATTCCTACATACAGATAAGGATCCTGTAATACACCCGTTGGACCAACTCCCATCAAAGCTACAAATGGTTCCTGCTTTCCTCTTTTACTGGCTTTTTCATTTAATATATCGAGACTTAGAATATCACATATATTATAGATTCCTTTGGTACCATCTAATATTTCAAAGGTACTTTTATCAATGATTATGCTTCTGTATTGTTTCATAAGTTACTCCGTTTCATTTGGTGGTGAAGAAATATAATTGATGTCATAAGGCTCTCCAACTTCAACATTTACAAGCATCATTTCTTCGTCTGGATTGCCTATCGAATATGGAGACCCAGAATCATATACACTATATGTTAATGTATAATCCACTCGGTCTGTGTAATAACCATATACACTACGCGTTAAAGTTACAACATAGGTTGCATAAGAACCGCTATAATATTTGCTTTTCTGTGATGGAATAAAATTAGCAGTTAAACTTGGCTGGCTTGCTGTGTATCCAATATTTGAAAAACTTAAATCAGAAATCTGTGTAATAGAATTAGAGTCGTTGTAAGTTAAAACAGCATGTGCTGTAAAGTAATAATTGTATGTGTATGCACTCCAAAGAGTCATGGTATCATATATACTTTTTGATATTATCTTTCGTCCAGATGCCTGAACAGGTAGGCTTAGAGTGAATACCATAAAAAATGAACAAATAACAAGTAAAGTTTTTTTAAATAATTGCTTCATGTTTAGCTCCTTTCTTTAAATTAGAAGATCTTCTTTAATCTCATTATGAATATATAGAATCATTCTGTAAATACTTTTACATTGAACGGTCAAAGTTTACATTAAACGGTAATAAATTTAAGTTAATTTAGTTAACTAAATTAACTTTCGTGAATTGACATTGATAAATAATATGCTATTTTACTTGTGAAAGAATTTGATTCTTTCAAGGAGGAATATAATATGCGTAAGACAAAGATTATTTGTACAATAGGACCATCAAGTGAAAATAAAGAAACACTTGTTAAAATGTGTAAGGCAGGAATGAATGTTGCCCGTTTGAACTTTTCACATGGAACGCATGAAGAACACATCAAGAAGATGAATTTAATAAAGGAAGTCAGAGAAGAATTACAGCTTCCCATTGCGATTATGCTAGATACAAAAGGACCAGAATATCGAATTGGTACTTTTGAAAATGGTTCCATTGAATTGAATGAAGGCGATACTTTTACATTTACTTCAAAGGATATTGTAGGAAATAAGGGTATCGTATCGGTAAGCTATAAGAACTTTGCCAAGGAATTAAATGTAGGGGATACAATTCTAGTCAATAATGGAATCTCAATCTTTGAAATTGTTGAAAAGGATGATGAACAGTGTATCTGTAAAGTACTTGCAGGGGGAACATTATCCAATAGAAAGAGTATGTCATTCCCACAACATGTCATGAAGCAGGAATTCTTAAGTGAACAGGATAAGAAAGATTTACTATTCGGAATTGAAAACGATGTGGATTTCGTTGCAGCATCCTTTGTATCCAATAAGGAAGATGTATCAAAAATGCGTACTTTCTTAGATGAAAATGGAGGAAAAGATATAGAAATCATCGCTAAGATTGAAAACTTAAGCGGTGTAGAAAATGTAGATTCAATCTGTGAAATCGCACATGGAATTATGGTTGCCAGAGGCGATTTAGGGGTTGAAATTCCATTTGTAAAAGTACCAACGGTACAGAAGTTCTTAATTGAAAGATGCCAGCATTTAGGAAAACGTGTAATTACCGCAACCGAAATGTTAGAATCTATGATTTATAATCCAAGACCAACAAGAGCAGAAATCTCTGATGTTGCCAATGCGGTCTATGATGGATCAAGTGCAATCATGCTATCAGGAGAAACAGCTTCTGGTCAGCATCCAGTGGAAGCAGTTAAGACAATGTCGGATATCGCGATGTATACGGAAGAACATATTGATTATGAATCAAAATTTAGAAGTGCTGTATACTCTATGGCAAACAAAGTTGATGCCTTAAGCCATGCGACATGTGCTATCGCTTTCGATAGTAATGCCAAGGCAATTGTTATCAACTCATTAAGTGGTATTACGGTTAAAATGGTATCTCGTTTTAAGCCACAGGCGGATATCCTTGGAACAACAATCAATGAAAAGGTATATCGTCAGTTAAATCTATGCTGGGGTGTAAAACCATTATTAACGGAAGAATACAACTCTATGGATGTCATCTTCTATGAAAGCTTAAAGGATGCCAAACGAAACTTTGACTTGAAGCCAGGAGATACAATTGTAGTGACTGGTGGACAGACAAATGGTAAGACAGGAAATTCAAACACAATACGTTTAGAGACAATCTAAACGTATTTTTTATTTATGACATAATTAATGACATTTATTTTTTTATACTCGACTTGTATAAGGAGGTGTTTTAGATGCGTTATTATATTTCTGATCTGCATTTCTATCATTCTACGATGATTGATGTTGATAAAAGAGGATTTGACATGATGGAACAACTGCATGCCTATATGATCAAACAATGGAATAGCCGGGTTACGGATGAAGATGAAGTGGTGGTATTAGGTGATTTTTCCATGGGAAATGGCATTCAGACATGGAATACATTGGCAAGATTAAGAGGAAAGATTATCCTTGTAGAAGGAAATCATGATACAAATTATCTGGATGATTCAGAATTCGTTGACAATGTATTAGAAGAAATCACAAATTATGCTGAATATAAGGATGGAAAGAATCTTGTAATCGCATCGCATTATCCATTGATGTTCTATAATAAACAGTTTGATCCGAATACGTATATGTTATATGGACATGTCCATAATACCTTTGATGAATATCTTCTTCATCAGAGTATAAAATTAAGCAATAGCCAGTTTAGAAAAAATCGAAAGGGAATTGTTAGAACAACCCCTTTTCAGATGATTAATACCTTCTGTCTATTCTCTGATTTCATTCCTTTGACATTAGCGGAATGGATTGAAATTGATGGTTATCGAAGACAGATTATCGATGAAAGAGAAAAAGAATTAGGACATATATTAACCTATGAAGAATGGGATGATTTAGGCAATGTCATCAAAGATAAAATTAATGCATTAAAGGGAGCGTAATCGCTCCCTTATTGTACTTTTACTTCACCTGCTAATACTTTTTTATAATCTTCCAGATTTTTCTTTAATAGAGCGGGTGTATTTAGCTGATATGGACATTTAGATGAACACTTGCCACATTCCAAACATGTTTCAATCTTAGCCATTTCCTTTTGCCAGTGTTCATTTAACCAGGCACTGGATGGAGCTCTTCGTAACATTAAAGACATACGAGCACACTGGTTGATTGTGATTTCCATTGGACAAGGCATACAATATCCACATCCTCTACAGAAATCACCAGCCAATGCATCTTTTTCCTTTTTGATGAAAGCGTTCATTTCATCATCCAATACAGGTGTACAATCAAAGAAAGATAACCATTGGTCCAATTCACATTCTTTCTGGATTCCCCAGATTGGAAGTACATTATCAAATTGGGACATGAAAGCCATACAGGCATTTGGTTTGTTTAATAGACCACCTGCCAAGCCTTTCATCGCAATGAATCCCATGTTGTGCTCTTTGCATTTTTTGACAAGATCTACTTCTTTATCACTGGCTAGATAACTGAAAGGGAACTGTAAAGTTTCATATAGATCTGATTCAATAGCTTCATTGGCAATATTTAATAAATGCGCGGTAATTCCAATATGACGGATCTTTCCTTGTTCTTTGGCTTCAAGCATCGCTTCATACATACCTGTACCATCATTTGGTTTGAATACTTTGGATGCACAATGGAACTGATAAATATCGATATAATCTGTCTTTAATAAAGTTAAAGATGTATGTAACTGATCCCAAAATTCATCCACAGTCTTAGCCATTGTCTTGGTTGCGATATAATAGCTGGAACGATCTAGACCTTCAAAGGCATATCCAATCTTTTCTTCACTATCGGAATAGGCACGGGCTGTATCAAAGAATTTGATGCCGTTGTTGTAGGCTTTTAAAAGAATTGTCTTTGCCGTTTCCTTATCCACTCTTTGAATAGGCAAAGCACCAAAGGCATTCTGTTCTACACAGATTCCTGTTTTTCCTAATGTAACTTTTTGCATAATGATCACCTCAATTTCATTATATAAAAAATGGATATATTTTAATATCCATATCTGTTCTTATAACGTAGAAAATAGAAGATGGATACAAGGGTTCCTAATATTTCCGATACAGGAACCGCCCACCATAATCCCATTTCATTGAATAATAATGGAAGTAATAGAATACTTCCTGCAAGAAAGACAAAGGTCCTTCCAAAGGATATGATAGCTGATACCTTTCCATTGGATAATGATGTAAACATGGCACTGGCACAGATGCCAAAGCCAGAGAATAGAAAGGCAATCGCAAAGATATAGAAGCCTTTCATTGTGATTTCATAGACATGAAGATTATTTCCGGCAAAGGCATTTAAGATAAACTTGATTGATAGTAAGGAAGCAACAAAGGAGATGATAGAAAATAGAATGATAAACTGGATGGAAATCATCACAATTTCATGCATCTGTTTTTTATCATTGGCACCATATTTATACGATAGGACAGGAGAAACACCAATTGTATAGCCAAAGAAGATGGCCACAAAGGCATATTGTACATAGAGGATGATTCCAATGGCAGCAACACCATCTTCCCCATAATATTTCATAAAGGCAATATTAAATAGTGTCATAGTAACGGAAAAGGAAATGTTGGTAACCATTTCACTGCATCCATTCAAACATGATTTTAAAATCATGGGAAGATTCATAGCAGGTTTTACAAAATATAAGAGTCCATTTCTTTTAAAGGTAAAAAAGATGAATCCAATCAAAACTGGAAAACAATAAGCCATGCCTGTGGCAAGAGAAGCTCCTGCAATTCCCATATCAAAGAGATAGACAAATAAATAATCTAAAATAATATTGGCAGTACCCGATGTAAAGGTTGCCAATAATCCAAGTTTTGGATGGCCAGCTGCTACAAAGAATGTTGACATGACAACCTGTACAAAGAACACAGGCATAAAATATAGACTAATCCTAGCATAAATCTGGGCATAAGGCATTAAACTATCGGTTGCTCCTAAGCCTTTAAGAATGGGATTTAGAAACAGTAAACCTAGAATGGTAAAGATTACACCGCATAAAAAAGATAGTATGGTTAAAAAGCTAAAGTCCTTTCTAGCCTGATCAAATTTCTGTTCCCCCATTTCCTTTGAAATATAAGCACCAGCTCCTACGGCTAACATAATCGCAAAACCCAGTCCCAGATTGATTAATGGATAGGCAATATTCAATCCCGAAAAAGCAGTTGTCCCTACATAACGAGATACAAAGAATCCATCGACAGAGGAATAGATGGATATATACAGCTGCATTAAAATACAGGGAAAGGCAAATTTTAATAAAGGAAAAAATGTAAATTTTCTATCAAATGTATTGTCCATGGTACTATCCTAACAAATGCACTATAGTTCGTCAAACATTCCCTTTTTATGATAAGATAGTACTATGAAACAAGGATTTTTCTTTGATATGGATGGTACTCTCTACAACAATGACTATCATGAAGTGAGTATCAAAACATTCAAAGCTTTGAAACAATTGCAGCAGAATGGACATATTGTCTGCCTTGCCACATCTAGAACAATAAGAGAACTGGATAATCTTCCAAGAGCTATGTTCAATTTTGATTTCTATTATCGCATTTTAGATGGAGGTTCCTTAATTCTTGATAAGGAAGGGAATACCATCGATAAAAAGGTGATTCCAGAATCCATTATGGAAGATGTTGTAAAGTTCTGTGATCGAAATCATTTGACTTTACGCTATAGCACAGAGAATGGAAATTACTTTCATGATGTTCCAACCGATTATGAATATAAGTTCTATCACTGGTTATATTTAAATACACCGGATATTAAGAAATATGATAAGGATGATGCCTTGAATATATTGGTTTATACCTATACCGATGAACAGGCAAAGGAAGTATTGGATATTGTCAAAGGTTGTAGCATTGTTCGCTATAAAGACTGTTTTGAAATCAAGCCAGAACATACCGATAAGGCACTCTCAATTCAAAAGATTATTGAATGGGAAAAGATTGATAGATCGTATTGTTTTGGAGATGGACCCAATGATGTAGATATGCTTAAAATTGCAGATGTAGGCATCGCTATGGGAAATGGATGCAAGGCATGTAAGGAAGTTGCTGATGTTGTGATTGGAAATGTGGATGAAGATGCCATTTACAAATATTTATTAGAAAACAATTTATGCAAGGAGGTAGATTAAAATGGCTTTTGTATTAGAAAATGATTTCTTGAAACTGGAATGCGTGGAAGCAGGTGGAGAAATGCAGCATGTGATCGATAAGGAAAAGAATATCGAAATCATGTATCAGGGAGACCAGGGATGGTCAGGAAAGAACCCTACATTGTTCCCTGTGGTAGGAAATACATGGACAGGGGATTATCAGATCAATGGTAAGACATATGCGATGAAAAACCATGGATTAATCCGTTATGCAACTTGTGTTGGTACACAGAATGAAGATTCACTTGTATTTACCTATGATTCAAGTGAAGCCACTTTGAAACAATATCCATTTGATTTCCATTATGAAATCAAATATACATTGGAAGGTAAAAAAGTAAATATCGATTATACCATTGTAAATACAGGGAAAGAAACAATGCCATTTACTTTTGGATTGCATCCAGCTTTTAAATGTCCTCAATATGAAGGGGAAAACTGGGAAGATTATGCCATTGTCTTTGAAAAACACGAAGTTGCCAAACAGATGATCATCACAACGCCAACATCTACCATTGATGTTGAAATGGATGAATGGAAATTATCAAGAGCGGATTTAAGAGATAAATTAACGGTTGTCTATCGTGATTTAGAATCCGATTATGTCACATTATGTCATAAGGGAGAACCAAGATTAAAGGTGACTATGGAAGATTTCCCATATCTGGCAATCTGGTCGATTGAAAAGGAATCGGATTTCATCTGTATTGAACCATGGTTTGGACATGCGGATTATGAAGCAGGACATGATGATTTCTATAAGCGTGAAGGTACAATGTTATTAGAACCAGCCGAAACATTCACAACAGGATATACAATTGAGGTATTATAATGCGTAATGTAGCCATCCTTGGACTTGGATATATTGCCCCAAGAGTGGCAAAGGGAATCAGCTATGCAAAGAATGCCACTTTATATGCCGTAGCTAGCCGTACTTTAGAAAAGGCCATTTTATTCAAAGAAAAATATGGGGCTAAAATTGCATATGGATCGTATGAAGACGTATATAAGGATCCAGATGTTGATCTAATCTATATCTGTACGCCCAATGATACACACCTTACTTATATTGAAGCCTGTTTAAAATCAAAGAAGAATGTCATCTGTGAAAAACCGATGGTTAAAAATGAAAAAGAACTGGAATATGTATTCAATTTAGCGAAAGAAAACAATTGTTTTCTAATGGAAGCGCATAAAACAGCGTTTACTCCATTGAATACCTATCTAAAGAAGGAAATTGATTCGGGAAGATGGGGAAAATTACTTTCTATCTATGGAGAGTATTCCAGCAATCCACCTGAACATATCAAATCCTATAAGGGAGACTTTATGGGTGCATCCTATGATATAGGTGTCTATCCTGCCTGTTTTGTGAATTTCTATGCCAATTCAAAGATTAAGCATTGTACCGGTAAATTAATCAATTTAGGCTATGATGCTGATTTTGGCTTTATGGCATGGATAGAATATGAAAATGGTATAGTAGCCCAGGCCAATACATCGTGGTTATATACACCGGAACATAAAGGGCATGGATGTCTGCTTCTGGAAAAAGGTGTCATTGAAATCCCTGCTTTCTGGAAAGGGGATATGGCATATATCACAACCAATGGAAATAAGGAAACCATTCAAATAGATACAACAAGTGATTTCACAGGCGAAGTGGAAGAAGCTATTGATTGTATTGAGAATGGTAAGCTGCAAAGTGATATCATGGGATTCAAACAATCCAGAGAAATATTAAAGATAGTAAAAAGCTGTAAGTAAAATCTTACAGTTTTTTCTATTTCTGGAATATATAGTTTCTATGATAGGCAATATAAGCCATACGATTTTTAGTCTGGTATTTTTTAGGAAGAATGACCTTATTCAATTGATAGCGTTCTTCATGTTCTAAATAAGGGGAAAGTATAATCTTTCCTTCTTCATCAAAAGAGATATAACCTTCATCAAATAAGGCATCATGATTCTTGCATAATAAAAGTCCATTGTTGTTGTCAAAGGCTTCATAGATATGACTGCAATCTCTAAAAGGACGGATATGACTGGCAATCAGCATATATTCCATATTAATCTTACAGATGGGACAGCTATGATCAAATTCATGCATCAGCATATCTTTAAAGAATGTCTGAAGATTCTTTGTGATATTGCGATCTTTAGGAATTCCTTTTATAGGAAACATTCTCTGGATATATTCCTTATATTCTATATCAGCAATTTCCATATCCATATTCAACCATTCATGAATGCCTTCTACTTTCAATTCCTTCTGGATATATAATAAACGGATAATGGTAGGAAGAAAACAATCTTTTTCCT
>JABUSD010000014.1 GCA_021442845.1 Holdemanella sp. | reverse complement strand
AAGATTTTTTTTATTTTGATTGTGTAATGATTTATTTTAAATTTATTTCATGATCATAGGAGAGATGCAGTATGAAAAACGTAGAACATTACAAAAAAGGTTATTTTATGCCCCCCGTCGTCGATATGTCCTGGGCCCAGAAAGAATATCCTGATAAAGCCCCCGTCTGGTGCAGCGTCGATTTGCGCGATGGCAACCAGGCTCTCATCATTCCTATGAGCCTTGAAGAAAAGATTGAATTCTATGATACAGCTGAATTATTCCTGATGTTTGAAGAAACTCAATCGAAATTATATGGTACACTTCCTATGATTGATATCATCCGTGATATTAATAAATATGATGATTATTCAAAAGATCAGCAATCAAAGATGTATGCCTATATCGATGAAATCACAAAAGAAATCATACAGGATGTTGCCTAATTATGATTCCATATAAATTAATAAGAAAAGGAAATTGTAAACGTTTAAGAATTCGTATAAGACAAGGAGAAGTCATTGTGACTTCTCCTTATTATGAATCAGATGAAAGGATTACACAATTTCTTAAAGAAAACCAGGAATGGATTGTGAATCAATTAAATATCCAGCAGTCTTCTTTATTAAAGGATGGGGATACAATTTCAGTATTTGGAAAACCATATACAATCTGTATATCCCATACATGTCTTGTAAAGGATACGACTTTCTATATAAGACATCAGAAAGATTTTGAATTGTGTACTACTTTTCTTTCCGAAAACTTATTAGAACCGCTTGTAAAGGATATCTTAAGACAAGTGAAATTAAATGATATAAAGGTACAATATAAACCATTTAAATCTAAATGGGGCAGTTTTAATGCCAGGACGAATACAATGAAATTAAATTCCTATCTAATCTATACATCAAAAGCATTTGCGATATCGGTGATTCTACATGAATGTGCCCATTATTATGAAATGAACCATTCTAAAAGATTTTATGATATTCTTGAATCATGGTTACCTGACTATAAGAAGATTCAAAGTCCATATAAACACTTTACATTTCCCCAAATTCAATAGGATGTACATATGTATATCCTTTTTCATGTTTCTATATGAATTTAGAAATAAATATGTTATATTATTTGACGGCTATGGAGGAAACTATGTCAAATCTTGAACATGAAATTAATAGAAGAAGAACATTTGCGATTATTTCACACCCGGATGCTGGTAAGACAACATTAACGGAAAAGTTTCTGTTGTATGGAGGCGCTATTCAGATGGCAGGGGCTGTCAAAGGAAAGAAGAATTCACGTCATGCGGTATCAGACTGGATGGAAATTGAAAAACAGAGAGGAATCTCGGTAACATCCTCAGTTCTTCAGTTTGAATACAATAACTGCTGTATCAATATCCTGGATACACCAGGACACCAGGACTTTTCTGAAGATACATATCGTACTTTAATGGCAGCGGATAGCGCTATTATGGTCATTGATGGAAGCCGTGGTATTGAACCACAGACAAGAAAATTATTTAAAGTCTGTGCTATGCGTCATATTCCTATTTTTACCTTTGTCAATAAGATGGATCGCGAAGCCAAATCACCATTTGATCTGATTGAAGAATTGGAAACGGAATTTGGCATCGGTACCTATCCCGTCAACTGGCCAATTGGTTCGGGGGATCGTTTTAAAGGGGTTTATGATCGTAGTGAAAAACATATTCTTGCCTTTGATAATTCAGGTAGAGGTCGATCAATTGCCGAAAAAGTGGAAGTTGAATTGGAAGATACAGCTGCATTGGATGCATTAATTGGGGAAGAATTACGTCAGCAGCTAGTGGATGATATTGAATTGTTAGATGGAGCCAGCTATGAATTTGATTTGGATATGGTTCATAATGGATCTTTAACACCGGTATTCTTTGGTTCTGCCTTAACGAATTTTGGTGTGGAACCATTCTTAAAGAACTATCTGGAAATGTCACCTACACCACTTGCCCGCAAGGCAGGGGATACTATCATTGATCCAGTTAAAACGGATTTCAGTGCCTTTGTCTTTAAGATTCAGGCTAATATGAATAAAGCCCATCGAGACCGTATTGCCTTTATGCGAATCTGTTCCGGTAAGTTTGAAAAGGAAATGAATGTATATCATGTGCAAAGAGATAAATCGATGAAATTATCCCAGCCACAGCAGATGATGGCCAGTGATCGAGAAGTCATTGATGAAGCTTATGCAGGGGATATCATCGGTGTCTTTGATCCAGGTATTTTCAACATTGGCGATACTGTCTGTGCCAATGGGTTGCAGATTAAATATGATTCCATTCCAACCTTTGCTCCTGAACACTTTGCCCTTGTCATTCAAAAGGATACCTTAAAACGTAAACAGTTTGTCAAAGGGGTAACCCAGATTGCCCAGGAAGGGGCCATCCAGATTTATCAGGAACCTTTCTCAGGGGTTGAAAAAGTATATGTCGGTGTTGTTGGTGTCTTACAATTTGAAGTATTGGAACATCGTTTAAAATCAGAATATAACGTGGAAGTCATTCGTGAATCCTTACCTTATCAATTTGTCCGCTGGATTGGCAATGAAAATTTTGATCCTAAATCCGTACGTATGTCATCGGATGCCAAAATCCTACAGGATTTTAAAGGAAACTTCTTAATGTTGTTTGCATCCTCATGGACAATCAAAGGAATTCAGGATCGTAATAAAGATTTGATTCTATTGGAATATAAGGAGAATTAGATATATAATTCTCCTTTTTTTTATTCCTATCATTGTATATATCTTATCTCAAATCTAAAAACTTATATACAATACCATTTTGTATAAGCTTTATGTTTAATAGTACAAACAATTCATTCATTTTTACTTTTTAAATCATCTATACTGAAAGTGTGAAGAGCTATCTGCATTCCAATTTAATTAAAAGAAGTACATATGGCATAAATATGCATAATTTACACTTTATCTTTACTAGTTTAATAATTGTAATAAATTACAAAATACATGTAATTATTGGTATGTTGTGTAACTTGTAATGTAATACTTATAACCTCATAATTAAATTAGGAAGAGAGTTATCTGTGCAGATTCATGAAAAGAGGACTTACTATGAGGGATATGTAAAGTTGTTCAGATATTGATTTGTGTTTATCATTTTAAATTAATTAGGATAGATAGAAAGGATGATAAAAATGAAAAAATTTGGATTCTTTATTTTAATAGCTGGTATCGCATGTTCACTTCCTTTGCTGTATGTAAAGGCAAATGATTCTAATAGATCAAATAATACATATGCATCGGATCCATTTAGCACAATGGAAGAAACGGATAAAGTTGTACAGCTTCCTGAAGGTGGTTATCTAAAAGGGGAAGCAACGCTTATTACTGAAGATGGAACGGAAATTCAATATAATAGTGAAACCGATCCAAATGCGATTACAGTAAAAGAAGCACGCGAAGAAATTGCTGTTATAAATAAATAATTGGATAGGGTTCTTGAAAAGAATCCTATTTTTTTTCATTGTAAAATTTTCATAAAGTGATAAAATTTGTACTTGTATGGAGGAAATGGCTATGGAAACATATAAGATATTTGTGATTAATCCTGGAAGTACATCGACAAAGGTTGAATTATTTGAAAATGAAAAGAGCATTATTAAAGGGAATGTATTTCATGATTCCAGTGTCCTCCTTCAGTTTCCTACAATCAATGACCAGTTAGACTATCGTATGGAAGTGACAAAGAAATGGTTAAAGGAAAATAATGTTGATTTAACGGGTGTATCAGCGATTGTTGGTCGTGGTGGTGCCTGTTATTCCCTTACAAGTGGTACATATACAATTGATGATCGTATGATTGCCGATGTAAGGCAGGCCGTAGGTGGTGCGATTCATTCCTCTATGTTAGGGATACAGATGGTTAAGAAATTCAATCAAGTCTATGGTGGTTTGATGTTGACAGTGGATCCTGTTGTTGTGGATGAATTTCAGGATGTTGCCCGTGTAACGGGTGTAAAGGGTATGTATCGTTTATCGAATACCCATGCCTTGAATTTAAAAGCAACCGCTAAACATCATGCGAAATTGAATGGTTTGAAATATGAAGATTTAAATTTAATCGTGGCCCATATTGATGGTGGTATTACTATTACGGCCCATGAAAAAGGACGCCAGATTGATGGAATTAATGGCAGTGGTGGAGAAGGTCCATTAACACCAACGCGTATGGGAAGTATGGCTTTAACCGATTTTGTTCGTAATCTAATGGATAAGCCATTACCTGAAGTTCGTAAATTGTTGACACAAGGTGGTGGATTTACATCATGGCTTGGTACAAGCAATTCCGATGAAATTCATAAACGAATTGAAAATGGCGATAAATTAGCTGCTTTACTCTGGGAAGCACTTGCGTATCAATGTTCAAAGGTCATTGGCGAAATGGCCTGTGTCTTAAAAGGAAATGTGGATGGTATCATCTTAACGGGTGGTTTAATGCGTTTTGATGATTTATCCCAATATATAACCGATCATTGTGGATGGATTGCCCCTGTCAGCATCTATCCGGGTGAATTGGAACATGAAGCGATGCGTGATGGGGCATTGCGTGTCTTACGCCATGAAGAAAGTGCAAAACACTATACCGGAAAACCTGTTTTTACCGGATTCAATTTTTAGGAGACGAATTATGTTTATTGAAGAAATCAAAAGAAAAGCCAGTTTAAATAAGAAATGGATCGTTCTTCCTGAAAGTGAAGATGAAAGAACCATTCGTGCCGCTGCCAGCGCTTTAGAGGATGATACAGCCTATATTATCTTATTAGGAGATGAATTGGATATTAAAGAATCCGCTTCTGAATATGGGGTTAATATTGCAGGTGCTAAAATTATCAATCCAAAGACAAGTGATAAGATTGAAACCTATACAAATTTATTATATGAATTACGCAAATCAAAAGGGATGACTTTAGAAAAAGCGCATAATGAAGTTATCAATAATAAGACGATGTTTGCGGTTTTAATGGTAAAAGCAGGAGATGCCGATGGTTTAGTATCCGGCGCCTGCCATTCCACAGCTGATATTCTTCGTCCGACATTACAGGTGATTAAAACAGCGCCTGGTATCCATACCGCTAGTGCGGCTTTTGTCTTTGATATTCCTAATTGTGAATATGGTGAAGATGGTGTGATTCTATGTGCAGATTGTGCCTTGACACAAGATCCAACCAGTGCGCAGTTAGCTGAAATTGGCATCAGTTCTGCTCGTACTTTTGAAGCTTTGGTAGGAAAAGAAGCACGTGTTGCCTTCTTAAGCCATTCTACCAAGGGCAGTGCTAAACATGCGATGATTGATAAAGTAACCGAAGCAGTCAGACTTGCCCATGAATTGGATCCGACTGTCAAACTGGATGGGGAATTACAACTGGATGCTGCTCTTGTTGCGGATGTCGCTAAATCCAAAGCACCGGAATCTGAAGTTGCAGGAAAAGCCAATGTGTTAATTTTTCCTAACTTAGATGCGGCTAATATCGGCTATAAATTGATTCAAAGACTTGCCAAAGCAGAAGCCTATTCGCTTTTACAAGGTCTTGATAAACCTGCCAATGACTTATCCCGTGGATGTTTCTTTGAAGATATTGCTGGGGTCATTGCGATTACTGTATTACAGGCTCAATAAGTGTTTATGAAAAATTTTCATAAATGCTTTTTTTATTTTCATTTATTTACAAACGGTTTCAATAGTGATAAAATGGTCAATGTTTATAGATAAAACATGGAGGTTATTATGAGAGAAGTACGTATAAGTGATGTTACAATGAAACAATCTACAAACAGTAAAAGTATGTCTTTGACATTTAAGGAAAAGATTGAACTCACTAAGCTTCTCGATAGACTAGGTGTTAATATTATCGAAGTTGAAGCGATTGAAAATCCTAAGATTGGATCTCTTAGGGTAAAATCCATCGCATCCTCAATCAAAGACAGCATTTGTGCTGTTGCGGTTAAACTGGATGAAGAAAGCGTAAAGCTGACTTGGGAAGCTCTAAAAGAAGCAAAACATCCTCGTTTACAGGTTGTTGCGGCTATTAGTACGGCCCAGATGGAATATATCTATCGCAAGAAAGCACCTGCAATGCTTGAAGCTATCAAGAGTACGATCAAAGCATGCAAAGGCTTATGCAGCGATGTTGAATTTATTGCGGATGATGCCACTCGTTCTGATAAGGCATTTATGTATACCGTAATCAAAGAAGCAATCCTAGCGGGTGCTACAACGATTACCGTTTATGATACAGCTGGTGCTATGCTTCCGGATGAATTTACAAGATTTATTGATGATTTATATGAAAATGTGCCAGAATTGAAAGATGTTACATTAGGGGTAGGATGTTCTGATGATTTATCTATGGCTGATGCTTGTGCCATTGCAGCTGTGATTAAAGGGGCTGGTGAAGTCAAAGCAGCTGCTTATCCTGAAAACAATGTATCTTTAGAAAAGATTGCTAAAATCCTTGCCAGCAAGGAAAGCGAATGCAAGGCACATTGTACGGTTAAGACAACCCAGATTAAACGTATCACATCGCAGATTCGCTGGATGTGTACAACATCAAGAAACGATAACTCACCATTTGATAATGGTGTAAGAGACAATGAAGGCAGTGATATCATCTTAAATGATCATGATGATATGCAGGCTGTATCCAAAGTCGTATCTAAGCTTGGATATGACTTATCGGATGATGACATTGTCAGTGTATATAACGCATTTAAAAATATGTCAAAAAAGAAAGAATTTATTACTGGAAAAGAACTGGATGCGATTGTTGCCACAGTTGCCCTACAGGTTCCTCCTACATATGTTCTTGAAAGCTATGTTATCAATTCAGGTAATACAATCAATGCCACTGGATTTATGCGTCTTAGAAAAGGCGATGAAGTATTGGAAGGTGTCTGCATCGGAAATGGTCCTGTTGATGCCGCTTTCTTAGCCATTGAAAAGATTGTTGGTAGACACTATGAAATGGATGATTTCCAGATTCAGGCGGTTACCGAAGGACATGAAGCTATGGGTGAAACAGTTGTAAAGCTTCGCTCAGAAGGTAAGTTATATTCTGGTCGTGGTATTTCTATTGACGTTGTCGGTTCAAGTATTATGGCATATATCAATGCCTTGAATAAAATTGTTTATGAGGAGGAAGAATAATGAAACTTTCTTTTTCTACTAGAGGCTGGTCTAAACTTTCATGGCAGGACATGACTGGCATCGCATTGGATATGCATTTTGATGGTATTGAAGTCTATAACCTGCAAAACTTCAATGATTTAGTGGGAAGGGGTGCTCCTTTCCATAAATATAACACACAGGCAACGGCTCGTTTTCTAAAGGAAAACAATTTAGAGATTCCTTGTTTTGATACATCGATTGACTTATCTTCAAAACAGGATTTTGTTGTCGATTTAAAAAAGGTGATTGATGTAGCCAATCACATGAATGTTGAATATGTCTGCTGTTTTGCTCATGATGATCGTGAAGCAAGAGTTCGTGAAAACTTAGATATCTTACTTCCTTATGCGGAAGATCACAATGTGACAATCTTAATCAAGACAAGTGGAATCTATGCGGATACAGCGCGTTTACGAGCTTTATTGGATTCGTATGCCTGTGATGAATTAGGAGCTATCTGGGATGTACATCACCCTTATCGTGATTTCAATGAAACACCTGCTACAACTATCAAGAACTTAGGGGCTTATGTAAAACATATTCACATGCGTGATTCCGATGATAAAGATACATACAATCTGATTGGTGAAGGAAATATGCCAATCAATGAAATCATGCGTGCTTTATATTCCATTGATTATGATGGATATATTTCCCTGGAATGGAAAGGGGAATGGATGGATGATTTAGATGATTTAGAAATCATCTTCCCATATTTTGTCAACTATATGAATCGCTTTGATGACACGCGTGGTCAGAAAAAGTCATTGTATCTAAACCATGATGGAACGGGTCAATATATCTGGAAAAAAGATGAATTGATTGATATGACATTCCCTCAGGTATTGGATAAAGTAGTTGAAGAATTCCCAGACCAGTACGCCTTTAAATATACAACACTGGATTATACACGTACTTATGAAGAATTTAGAGACGATGTTGATAACTTTGCGCGTGCTTTAGTCAGCATGGGTGTTAAGGCAGGAAGCAAGGTTGCGATTTGGGCTACCAATGTACCAGCATGGTATATCACATTCTGGGCAACGACAAAAATTGGCGCTGTCTTAGTGACTGTCAATACTGCCTATAAGATTCATGAAGCGGAATATCTATTAAGACAATCGGATACACATACACTTGTCATGATTGATTCGTGTCTGGATTCAAACTATCGCCAGATTATCAATGACTTGTGTCCAGAAATTGCCAAATCAAAACCTGGTAAACCACTTCACTGTAAGAAGCTTCCATTCTTACGCAATGTCATTACGGTTGGATTTAGAATGCCAGGCTGTCTGACATTTGATGAAGCTTTTGAAAGAGCCGATGGTGTACCACTTGAAGAAATCCATCGTATGGCTGCCAAGATTAAAGTCAACGATGTATGTAATATGCAATATACATCTGGTACAACAGGATTCCCTAAAGGGGTTATGTTGACCCATTATAACGTTGTCAACAATGGTAAATGTATCGGCGATCGAATGGGATTGAGTACAGCGGATCGAATGATGATTCAGGTTCCAATGTTCCACTGTTTTGGAATGGTTCTTTCCATGACAAGCAGTATTACACACGGGGCTACATTATGTCCTATGCCATACTTTAGTGCCAAGGCATCGCTTGCCTGCATCAATGCAGAACGTATCACATGTTTCAATGGGGTTCCGACGATGTTTATTGCGATGTTCAACCATCCGGATTATCGCACAACCGATTTCTCTTATATGCGTACAGGAATCATGGCAGGGGCTGGTTGTCCACCTGAACTGATGAAGCGTGCGGCTCAGCCAGATGAAATGCATATGATTGGAATTGTATCCGTATATGGCCAGACAGAATCTTCTCCTGGTTCCACAATGAGCACATGGACCGATCCACTGGATGTTCGTACCGAAACGGTTGGATATGATTTCCCACATGTACAGACAAAGGTTGTTGATCCCGATACAGGACTTGAAGTTGGTCCAAATGTCAATGGTGAATTCTGTTCACGTGGATACAACATCATGAAAGGCTACTACAAGATGCCACAGGAAACGGCCGATACAGTTGATGCAGATGGATGGCTTCACTCAGGGGATTTAGCTTGTAAAGATGAAGCGGGTAACTATCGTATTACAGGTCGTTTAAAAGATATGATTATCCGTGGTGGTGAAAACTTATATCCAAAGGAAATCGAAGAATTCATCTATACACACCCTGCTGTACAGGATGTACAGGTTATTGGTGTTCCGGATGTGAAATATGGGGAAGAAGCAATGGCTTGTATCATCTTGAAAGAAGGTATGAGCTGTACCGTTGAAGACATGGATGCCTATATCAAAGCTAGCCTTGCTCGTCATAAGGTTCCTCGTTATATTAAATTTGTGGATTCCTTCCCAATGAATGCGGCTGGTAAGATTCTTAAATATAAGATGCGTGAGCAGGCCGAAGAAGAATTAGGATTAAAAAAGAAATAATATAAAATATACCCATGTGTTTTCCACATGGGTATATACTGTATTTATAAATACTAGAAAAGGAGTATATTATGGCAAATTTTATGACAGTTGATGGTAATAAGGCCGCCGCGCATATTGCCTATGAATTTAGTGAAATCGCAGCAATCTACCCAATTACACCATCCTCTCCCATGGCTGGATTAACCGATGTATGGAGTGCACAGGGTAGAAAAAATATGTTTGGACAACAAGTCCGTTTAATTGAAATGCAATCAGAAGCAGGAGCTGCTGGAGCTATCCATGGTTCCTTGCAGGCAGGTTCTTTATCGACAACCTTTACATCAAGTCAAGGTTTAATGCTGATGGTTCCTGTATTGTATCGTATTGCTGGTGAACGATTACCAGGAGTATTACATGTAGCTTCTCGTACCGTAGGAACACATGCCTTATCTATCTTTGGCGATCATTCCGATATCTATGCGTGCCGTCAGACTGGTTTTGCCCAGTTATCATCGGGTTCGGTACAGGAAGTAGCTGACCTTGCCGGGATTGCTCATTTAAGTGCAGTAAAGGGAAGAATTCCATTTATGCATTTCTTTGATGGATTTAGAACAAGCCATGAATTATCCCGCATTGATATGCCGGATGTAAAGAAAATTTCCAAATTAATGGATCAGGATGCCTTGGATTATTTTAAAAGCCATGCCTTGAATCCAGAACATCCAATGTTACGTGCAACCGTACAAAATGGGGATGTCTATTTCCAGGTACGTGAAGCCAACAACACAGCCTATAATGAATTACCCGATATCGTCCAGAACTATATGGATGAAGTTGCCAAGATAACGGGACGTAGCTATCATCTATTTGACTATTATGGAGATCCAGAAGCAACAGAAGTTGTTGTCGCAATGGGTTCTGTATCAGGAACCGCTTGTGAAGCTGTTGATTATATGAATGACAAAGGACATAAGACAGGTTTTGTACAAGTGCATCTATATCGTCCATTCAGTGCTAAGCATTTCTTAAATGCATTGCCTAAAACAGTTAAAAACATTGCTGTATTAGACCGTACAAAAGAAATGGGAGCTGTTGGCGATCCATTATTCTTAGATGTCGTTTCAGTATTAAATGGATCTGATTTAAATCCAAGAATCATTGGTGGTCGTTATGGTTTATCATCAAAGGATACAAATACAGAACAGTTAGTCGCTGTCTATAAGAATTTATTAAAAGAAAATCCAATCCAGTCCTTTACAATTGGAATTGAAGATGATGTTACTCATTTATCTTTACCATTAGAAAAGTTAGAAGATTTCGAAACGGAAATGTATGAATGCAAATTCTGGGGTCTTGGAGGCGATGGTACGGTTGGGGCTAACCATAACACAATCCAGATTTTAGGAGATTGTGAAAATATGTACTCCCAGGCGTATTTTGAATATGATGCCAAGAAATCATTTGGGGTTACTAAATCCCACTTACGTTTATCAAAGAAGCCGATCCGTTCTTCTTCTTATGTAAAGAATGCCGATTTTGTCGCATGTCAGAATGAACGTTTTATCTATCTTTATGATATTGTTGATGAAATA
>JABUSD010000133.1 GCA_021442845.1 Holdemanella sp. | reverse complement strand
ACGCATAATATGAGGGTGAAGATTTAAAAAACAACCAGTTTTTTCTTCAATACGCTTAAAAATATACTCTAAACCACGATTTGTTAACTTTTCGCCATTGTGATTCAAAAAGAAGAAGGTTGTTAGTTCTTCTTTTTTATTTTTCGCTAGTAAAATAGGTCTACATTTTTTTTGATAATTCACCATTACTTTTTGAGCTGTCTTTGAAATTGGAACAATCCTTTCTTTATTACCTTTTCCAAGCACCTTTAGAATCTTCTGATCTAAATGTACATGTTTTGTCTGCAATGAGCATAACTCACTGACACGAAGACCACAGGAATATAATGTAACCAGTATTGTCTTCTGATAAATGTCTAAATCACTATTTCCAAAGGAATCTAATATCGTTTGTATCTCATTAACACTCAAATAGATGGGTAAATGGGATCCATTGGAAAATCCATGAAAATATAAGACAGGATTTTGAATAGCAGGATGATTCAATGAAGTAAACTTATGAAACGATTTAATTGCACTTAAGACACGGTTGGCACTTCTTGGGCTATGCGTTTCCATATAGACATTAAAGAAATCATCCACATCGCTTATATGTATCTTTTCCATTGTATCTATACCATTCGATTCTAAATAGCTAAGATATAGATTTAAATCATACATATACGATTCAATGGTTCGAATGGATTTATTCTCTACCACTTCTAAATTGATCTTATAATCACTTAAAGCTTCCTTACAATTCATATATGTATTCTATCACTAAATAATCATACTATCTAATACATTACACTGACAGTTTGATTCTTTTATCGCTTCAATCAAGACACTTTTTACTTCATGATCTCTATGATCTACAACCATCTGTAGGGTTTTGACATGAAAGTTATATTTTAATAAATAATAAAAGATATAATTCAATCGGGATGGTCGATGCACAAAATAGAATCTTCCATTGGATTTCAATAAACGATGGGCATTGCTTATCAATTCTTCCAAAGTCAGATTTTCTTCGATTCGACCCAATTGTCGCATCGTCATAATCGTATGTTCATTGGTTTCCTTTTTCGGAAAAAAAGGAGGGTTGGATACAATGACATCTACGGCATCGATTTCAACACTTTGAATTGGCTGATTGATTAAGATGCATTCATGTTTGATGAACGCTTCTGCATTCATACAGGCAATTTCATAGGATTCCTTTAATACTTCCACTCCAATTAATTTATCAATATTAAACTGATCTAACCAGATTAATAAAGCCCCATTATTTGTACCAATATCCAATATTGTTTCCTTTTTCTTTACTTTAATAAAAGATGCAAGACATTTTGTATCGGTATTGAAACAGAAATGATCGCGATTCTGATAAATCGGTATATCTTCCTTTATAAAGTAATCCTTATGTATATTACTCATTGTCTTTCCTCTTGATTAAATCACTGGCACGCATAAAATACTTGCCTTCACTTTTTTTATTCAGCTGTTCTACAATTGTCTGGGTATCCTGAATCGGTTCTTCAAATAAAGAAAGCTGGGAAATAATCTTATCCGCATTCTGTAAAGAGCCAATATGAATACCAATATGACGATATCCAACTGGTTCAAAATACTCTTCTACTAAATTGGAAGCATAATTATATAATACAGGATATTCATTTGTATAATTGGGAAGGGATATAGATCGAACAATGTTCTTAAATTCCGTATCACGAAGTGATAATGAAATCAATTTCCCTTTCTGGCTTTCCTGTTTTAATTTATCTGATGCATTCTGACAAAGCGTTCTTACCTTTACTAAGACTTCATCCATCGTATATAAGTCATTTTCAAAGGTTCTGGATACGCTTAAGGATTTCCTTGTAGTTGAACAATGCAGTGTTGCAGAGCTATTTCCCCTTGCCTTTTGAATCATGGAATAGCCATTTCTTTTTAATAGCTGCATGATTTTCTGTTCATTGGCTTCATCAGCAAAATCACCAATTGTTTCAATGCCTATTTTCTTTAATTGAGGCACTGTCTTTTTGCCAATGCCATGCATAGTTTCAATAGGAAGGGGCCATAATTTCATTTCAATTTCTGATTTTCTTAAGATGGTAATCCCTTTTGGTTTTCGCATATCACTAGCCATCTTGGCAAGAAAACGATTGGGAGCTACTCCAATTGATACATTTAAATGTAAGGTTTCGTACACCCCATTTTGAATCTGATACGCTAAGTCCAAAGGTCTTTTATACTTTTTAATCGTTTCGGTTACATCCATATAACATTCATCAATCGATGCGATTTCAATCATAGTGGAATACCGCTTTAAATATTCAAAAAACTGTGCACTTAAAGCCCGATAATAGTTATAATCCCCTTCTACAATGACAAGTTCAGGACACTTTTCCAATGCTTCATATACAGGCATGGCACTATGTACACCATATTCTCTTGCGATATAGTTGGCTGTACTCAATACACTTCGTTTCGATAAAGAGCCTACTGCTAAAGGTAAGCCTTCCAATTCAGGATGTTTAATTTCTTCAGCCGATGCGAAAAAGGCATTCAAATCAATATGAAAGATGACTCTAGCCATGGCATCGTTCCTTCAATTCTAAAGCCATATTGTAGGATTCTTTGGATAATTGCCCGGTTGTCATAATTGCTAGCTGATTGATTGTTTCCTTTTCATCCAGTTCTCTAACATTGGTAGATGTCATATCATTTTTTGTCATCTTTTCAACACAATAATGATCATTAGCCCATGCAGCAACCGAAGCTAAATGGGTAATGCATAAAACCTGGTAATTCTTGGATAATTCATGCATCTTCTTTCCCATCGCAAAGGCAACCTTGCCTGAAACACCGGTATCAATTTCATCAAAGATAATCGTTTCAATCCCATTCTGCGACTGGAAGACAACTTTTAAAGCGAGCATCAGACGGGATAATTCACCGCCGGATGCACTTTTCTTTAAGGATGAAAATGGCTGTCCTGCATTCATGGATACCATAAATTCAATGGCATCGATACCATCCATGGAATAGTCCTTTTCATGGATATCCACTTTAAATCTGGCATTCTCTAACATTAAATCTTTAAAGTGGGATTCAATCGATGTTGATAAGGAATTTAATACCGAACATCTTTGATCATGTAACTGTTTGGATAATGAATTATATTCCTTTTCTAAAGTCTTTAACTGTTTTTCTAACTTTTCAAAGACATCCTGACGATGAAGGATTAAATCAATCTTTTCCATATAGGCATCCTTTGCCTTCATCATTTCTTCATAGGAACCACCATGTTTTCTAAATAATTTACGAATGGAATATTCTCTTTCCTGCATGGAATCTAAATCTTCCACTTCATTTAAATAACGATTCTTAATTTCTTTAATAGATTCACTTAAAGATGCATATTGGTAATACGTATCCTTTGTATATTCATCATATTCTTCTAAGCCTTTATTCTTCGATACAAGCTTATTCAACTGGTATAACTGATCCAATAAACCATTGTCTTTATCCAATAGATAGATCGCATTCTGATATTCTTCCAATGATTTTTGAAACTGGCTGGCTTCCTTGATTCTCTGTTGAAGATCTTCCAGTTCATTTTCTTTTATATCCATATCAACAATTTCATTGTATTGATATGTAAAATAATCCAGTTCTTCATCACTGAATGTTTCATTCTTTAATTCATGATAATTATTATATATATTCTTATAAGCAATATAAGCTTTTTTCACTTTCTCTTTTAAATCATCACAATAGGCATAATTATCCAATAATTCCAATTGAACCGAAGGATTCATCAATTGATAAGTATCCATCTGGGAATGTACATCCAGTAATAGATTCATTAATTTCTTAATGAAACCAGCTGTAGTCGCCTGCTGGTTTAAGCGAATGGTACTTTTACCAGATTCTGTGATAGTTCTAGAAATGATCAATTCATCTTCTATTTCAAATCCATCTTCTTCAAGTAGGGAAAGAATCGCATCATCCGGTTTTGATAGAACCATCTGTAAGATGCATTTATCTTTTCCTTTTCGTACAATGTCACTATTGATACGATTTCCACATAGATAGGCAATCGCATCAATCAATAAGCTTTTCCCTGCTCCTGTTTCACCAGTAATTACAGACATACCTTTAGAGAAATCAATAAGAGCATAATCAAATAGAATATAGTTTTTAACCATTAGTTGTTCAATCATGATTTACATCTCCTTTTCTTTGCGTAGACTATATATTCCTGGTTTCCACTCCGGCCCTGGATGGGACTTGGAATGACTTGTATGGATTCAAATTCCGTTAAGATATACGCTTTCATATCCTCAACAATACGATTGCGTATTTTTTCATTCTTTAATACACCATGTTTATCTAAATAAGCTGGACCACATTCAAACTGCGGCTTGATTAAGATGGCCATATGGGTAAAGGATAATGTTTTAAAAATCTGTTCCAGAATTGTTTTGGCACTGATAAAACTGACATCCATGCAGATAAAATCAATTTCATCTTCAAACCATTCGGGTATCGTTTCTCTTGCGTTTCTTCCTTCCATTTTAATAACGCGATCATCTTCATCCAGTTCTTTTGCCAGCTGTAAATGACCTACATCAAGGGCATATACTTTTTTAGCCCCATGGCGTAAACAGACATCGGTAAAACCACCTGTACTGGCTCCAATATCTAAGACAATCTCATTTTCAATGGAAAAGGAAAACGCTTGAAAAGCGGCTTCTAATTTATGGCCAGCTCGTGAAACAAAATCATCGTCTTTGGATTCGATTTTAATTTCATCGCTTTCTTCAATTAGAAATCCGCACTTTGTGATTACTTTTCCATTGACACATACCCTTCCCTCTTTAATCGCATCCTGTGCTTTGGCACGGGTAGACATCTGGGATAGGCATGCCTTATCGAGACGTATTTTCATTTTCTAATTTCCTGAATAATGCTTCTAGATGAATACCTTCATCAATTCGAACGGAACGGATAGGACCTTCCTTGACAAAATGGTCTCTAATTCCAATTCCAGCTATTTCATTATGTATATAATCATTGATCAATGTTTTTAAACCACCAATTGTACTATCATTTTCATAGATATAGATAGGAAGATTCATTTCCATAATGTCATCAATCATATCAAAATCAAGCGGTTTGATAAAACGGGCATTGACAACATAAATCGAATATTCATTTTCCTTTGCCTTTTGTATGATTCTTTCCACATCCAGTCCATAACTGATGATGATGGCCATTGGATTATCTCCCACTTTAAAGAGTTCCCATGTCCCTTCTTCAATCCGTTCAAATTGATCCAGACGCATATAATGTGTCAATCCATATGGCATGCGAATACAGACTGGTTTTTTCATCATAATGGCACTATATAATAGATGCTGCACTTCTTTATCATTTTTAGGCTGGGCAATAACCAGATTAGGAATCGATGATAAGACAGAAATATCATAGATGCCATGTTCCTTATCCTGATTGATTAAACCGCAATCCTGAATGCCTACAATGACAGGACATTTCATCCTGGCCATTTCCATACAGATGGCATGGAAGGAATCATTGATTTCCTTAGACGGAATGGATACAAAAGGAATACCATTTCCTAAGGCAATCCCACACGCGGTACTTATCGCATGACGATAGGCATTTGGCATATAGATATAATCCTTTTCAAAGATTGTCTTGGCATAGGGTATCGTTTCAATCTTGACCAGATTGGGTTCCATTGTCTTTAAATCCCATAAGGCTGTATCCATAATCTGATGAAAGGTTGCCTCATTCTTGGAAATCTTTAATAGTTTTTCCCCGGTATTTTCATTAAAGGCATCCACACTATCATAGTCGTGGTTATTCAATGCTGGCTCATACCCATATCCATTCTTGGTAATGACATGCAAGACAATCGGACCAGTATGATTTCGACAAGCCTTTAATGCCTGAATCATTGCTTTGATATCGTGTCCATTGACAGGTCCCATATAATCCAGATTGAATCCTTTAAACAATGGATCATCCAGCATACTATCTTTTATGCCATCCCTTACTTTACGAATTGTAGATTTGACGGTATCGGATGACATCTTGCGGATATTGGACTTAAAATTCTGATAGAGATCACTGGAACGGATCGTTGTTAAATCGATAAAGGATGTATGTGTTTGGGATTCATGTTCATTATAAATAAGAATCATATTTCTTTGTTGCATACCAATATCATATAAAGCTTCCAATGTCTTGCCATTCTTTAAGGAATCCCTATCAAAATAGGCAAGAACTTCATAGTCTTCCTTTAAAAGATCTCTTGAAATACAAAAGCCTAAGGCAGCACTACATGCTGAAAATAATGTTGCTTCATAGACATCATATAGACTTTCTGCCCTTTTCTGGGTATCGGATAAACCATCCAGTTTACGCAGATTGGAAAACCTTGTTGATCGCCCTGTCAACATCTTATGGGTATAACAGGCATCGCCTCCATCAAAGATCAGCTTGTCCTTTGCCATATCAAAAACAGAATGACATGCAATGGTAAGCTCTACGACACTTAGATTCTTGCCTAAATGACCCCCATTGCCAGAAACAGTATGAATCATTAAAGTACGGATATCCTGAGCTAAATCTTCCAATTCCTGAATCGATAGATTTTTTATTTTATCTGGTTTATCTATATCATAAATCCGCATTTTGTACTCCTTTTAATATGTGCGTTTTAATAAAAAGTTAAATAGTTTTTCTAGATGGGAAGTATCCATATGTAAATTCTTTAAATCTTCCTTTAGCTGCATATCATATTCTTCTACCATCTGTTTTGCCTTTTCAAGACCTAATAAAGAAACAGCTGTCATTTTATTATTATCCACATCGGATGTTGTCTTTCCTAAAATCTGTTCATTACTTGTTACATCTAAGATATCATCGACAATCTGAAATTGAATGCCTACATTGAAACCAATCTTCTTTAATGTCTTGATATCTTCTTCCATATTGGCCATATAGGCTGCACAGATTAAGGGTAATGTTAATAGCTTTGCCGTTTTATATTCATCAATATCCATCAACATGGAAAAAGATGGATGTTCTTCGCTTTCTCCATGTAAATCTAAATCCTGTCCATAAATCATACCATCAATGCCTGCATATTGGCTTAAAGCACGTACAAGTTTGACTAGAATCGATGCATCGCATTTTGTTTCTAAGACAACTTCAAACGCTTTTGTCAATAGGCCATCACCTGCAAGAATGGCATAGCTTTCCCCATAGGCTTTATGACATGTTGGCTTTCCTCTTCGCATATCATCATTATCCATGGCTGGTAAATCATCATGGATTAAGGAATAGGTATGAATCATTTCAATGGCACAGGCACATGGAAAACCTAATTCTGGATCAATGCCATACCCTTGTAAGGCATTGAATAATAACTGAGGACGTATTCTTTTTCCACCATTCATCAAAGAATAGGACATCGCCTTCTTTGTATAGGAAGGGATATTCTCATTGACTTTTTCATAGAGGTAATTTTCAAATTTATTCAGCATCGTCATCCTCCTTTTTCATCAATGTCTCCATTTTAATTTCAAACTGTTTTAACTGTTTTTCACATTGATTGGATAACTTGATTCCTTCTTCAAATAATTGCATCGCATCTTCCAGTTCTATGTCATTGCCATTTAATATTGTGATGATTTCATCCAGGCGTTTCATCGCTTCCTGAAATTTTAATTCTTTTGCCATTCTATTTTCTCCTTATTTGAAATGATTGCCTTTGCCTTTCCATCTTTTAATGTGATTGATACCGTATCATTGATATGAATATCATCAATCGATTTAATAATAGTATCCTTGGATACAATGGAATATCCTCTCGATAATGTCTTTAATGGTGAATAGGCATCCAGTAAGGATACATTCTTAGAGAATGTAAAGACCTGATTCTTATAATAATTCTGTAAAGCACCTTCTAAATCCTTTGATTGGAATGTATGTCTTTGGTTATCAAGGTTTGATATCATCAATTGATTCAACAATTGAATTTTATTGGTTATGTCACTTTCTTTATTTAATATATCCATTTTATATGCATCCAGTTTATTGATATAACTATCCAGTAATAAATATTTATCCGATATATAATTCATGGGATCTTGCATATAAGGATGGGATTCAACCTTATCCAAACGTAGATGAGCCTGTTTCAATTTATGCTTCATGGAATCAATCAGCATCTGTTCTCTTTTTAATAGAAGCTTATGTTCTTCATAGATATTTAAGGATACCCATTGGGCAGCCGCTGTAGGTGTAACAGCACGATGATCGGATACTAAATCACATAAGGTTGTATCCACTTCATGACCAACCCCAGATACAATATAGGTATGGCAGGCATAGATTGTCTTGACAAGATCCACATCATTAAAACAGAATAGATCTTCAAAGCTGCCTCCCCCTCTTACCACAAGCAAAGCATCATGGCCTTGACTATCGGCTTTTTGAATCTGTAGAACTAACGATTTGGCTGCCTGTTTTCCTTGTACATAGGCCGGATAAAGTTTCATTTCCATCATCGGCCAGCGTGAACGGATGGTACGGATGACATCCTGTAAGGCGGCTCCTTCTCTTGCCGTAATAATACCGATGTTGTTGATGATGGCTGGTTTTTCCTTTTTGTGGTTTTCATCAAAATAACCTAGATCCTGTAACATCCTTTTTCGCTTTTCAAATTCAAGATAAAGATTACCGATTCCATCTTCCTTCATTGTCTTTACCACAAACTGTAAAGTCCCACTCGTTTCATAGACATTGACATTTCCCTGCATTAAAATCTTCATGCCTTCTTCTAACACAAAAGGCAAACGGCTTGCGTTAGAAGCAAACATGACACAGTTTAATAATGCCTTATCATCCTTGACAATAAAGTAGTAATGACCACTTCGATGTTTGGTAAGATTGCTGACTTCTCCCTGGATCCATATATTGTTTAACTGGATTGTAGACTGTAATACCGATTTAATCTTTAGTACTAAACTGGATACAGGTACAATCATTTCCTTATTCATAGTCTATCCAATACTCCATTAATCAATTTATAGGATGTTTCATCACAATATTTCTTTGCCAAAGTGATGGCTTCATTAATCACAACAGCTTTTGGCATTTCATTACCTAGGATTTCCTGGAAGGAAATCAATAGAATGGATTGTTCCAAAATGCTTAAACGATCAAATGTCCAGTCACTTCGAAGCAAACTTGTAATCTTTTCAATATAATATTGTTTATTTTCGATGGTACCAATGGTCAATGCATATAAATATCCATCAATTTCATTGGTTCCATTCATATTTTCAAAGACACATTTACGGATATCCTTTCCTAATAATAAATGCTGATAGACGCTATTCATAGCGATAAGTCTCATTTCGTGTCGATTCATTGTATATCGTCTCCTTCTCTATATGGTACACGTGCGCTAGGGACTACTTCACTGGCTGGACGTGCATGTACATCCTGATCATCAAAGAATATATTAGCCCCAAAAGCGGCCAGTATTTCCTGTTTCTTTGCTCCTTGCAGAAAGAATACTTCATCTACAAAGACATTCCATTTAAATAGTGTTTTGATAATGCGTTTTCCCGCATTGCGATCTCTGGCAGTTACTATAGCTGTACGAATGAGTGGCTGATCCATTGATAATTTCTGTAAACGGGATAATCCAAACAAAAACTTTGTCAAAGGCCCTTTCTTTAAGGCAACATCCTGGTTTAAGACTTCATTTTCAACAAAAGCTTCCAGTCCATCCTTTTGATAAATCTTTTCCGATTCTGCCGAAAAAAGCACGGCATCGGCATCAAAGGCAATGCGAATCTGTTCATTGTTGACATAATCTTTTGTACTGTTATAGATGATGCCTGCTGGAAAACCCGCATTGATGGCATCCGATACATCCTGTTCATTGCATGATAAAAACAAATCCACATCAAATACCTTTAGATATTTGGATATCGATTCTCCGCCAGACATAACCATTCTGCCTATTTCCAAACCATAATAATCCAGTGAATTCATAATGCGCAAGGATGTCTCAGCCGAATTTCTTGACATCACAATGACTTCTACCTGCTTGTTATCTAATTTTTTATTGATATTCAGAAGGTTTTTCACAAGGTTAAATCCCGTTCCTGGTTTTAATATCTCATCTTCATGTTCAATCTGATACTTTCGATATGCATCCAATCCATCCTTTTCATAGATTTCATTGGCTTCTTCCAAATCAAATAAAGCCCTGGAAGAAATACCGATGACCAGATAATCTGTAAATGATACAGCCATAGTGCCTCCATAGTAAAAAAGGAAATCTTGCGATTTCCTAGAAGATAAATCCAACCACCTGAATTGTGATATTATCAGGTTTAAAGTCTGTCATATAAGAAATGCTTTCAAAGATCTTGTTTTGTAGATTAGCGCATACATCGCTAACATTCTTGTTGTGTTTTACTTTAATAACTAAATGTAGTTTCAATGAGTTTTCCGTAATTCTTGTTTCAATACCCGATTTAAGGATATTTCCTTCTACTAGTTTTACATTTTCATCTTCTTCAATCACATTCAATGCGATAGAATCAAAAACGCTTTTATTTAAGCGATCTGAAACAAATTTATAAACTATGGAAAATGGAACAGGACAAATTGCTTTTTCCGGCCAAAGTTCGTATGGGTATGGACGGGAACCTCTAGTATTACAATTTTCCCATGTGCTAAATTTATTCAATTCTTCTACAACATTCTTTTGTTCATCAAAATCAAATCTTTTGACTGTTGTTTCATTGTCACTTAATATATATCCCCACGGATGGGCGGCTGTTGTTACTCTAAAAAAGAACCTTCTTACGCTTTTATCAGGTTTCCCTTGTTCATTTTCGATAACAGCAGATGTCATACCCAAGTCTATCCAAAGTAAAGATTTTTGTTTATCTTCGAGTTTACTTTGAGCGTTTGGCAGTGGAGTAAAAGCTAAACTAATCGCATTCGCGCGTTGCTGCCCATCAAGTATTTCAATTTTGTTAGATTGTTTATCTTTTCGAACACTAAAAGAGCCGATTGGAATACGTCTCATCAAAGAATCCCACAAAACTTCTACTCTTACAGAATTCCAAACCAAACCTCTTTGAATGGCAGGAATAGAATCTTCAGTATTGGTAGTTTCTTTTACTCTATCCGTCGCTACCGTTATTTCTTTCCCATATTCAGTGCTTTCTTCCAACTGCAGCGTATCGTAC
>JABUSD010000157.1 GCA_021442845.1 Holdemanella sp. | reverse complement strand
CCTACTGCTGGAGTTGGTGCTAATGATAAATCCACAATTCCAAATGGTACACCTAACTTCTTTGAGGCAATAGTTCCTACCAGCTGTCCCATTCTTGTGATTTTAAATGCCGTACGCTTGATCAGATTGGCTATCTGATCCATTGGTAATGTCTTATCTGCCTTGGCAAGTGTTGCACGCACAACACCTGGTCCTGAAACACCTACATTGATGACACAATCTGCTTCCCCTACACCATGGAAGGCACCTGCCATAAATGGATTATCCTCTGGGGCATTGCAGAATACAACAAGCTTTGCTGCACCTAGACAGTTATCATCCTTTGTCAGTTCGGCACATTCCTTTACAATTTCACCCATCATTTTAACCGCATCCATATTGATTCCAGCTTTTGTTGAGCCTACATTGACAGAAGCACAGACATGACTTGTCTTAGCAAGGGCCTCTGGTATTGATTGGATCAGTTCAATATCTCCATGCGCAAAGCCTTTCTGCACTAAGGCAGAATAGCCTCCAATAAAATCAACGCCTAATGTCTGGGCGCATTTTTCCAATGTTAAGGCAAACTTGACGGGATTTCCTTTTGAACAGGCTGCCAGCATCGAAATGGGTGTTACACTGATTCGCTTGTTTACAACAGGAATTCCCAATGTTGTCGCAATTTCATTTCCTACGGGTACTAAATCCTTAGCGAGTGTACAGATTTTCTTTTCAATCTTTTCACATGCCTTATCAATATCTGGATCCATACAATCCAATAAGGAAATACCCATTGTGATAGTACGAATATCCAGACATTCTTCATCTATCATCTTAATTGTTTCTAAAATCTCATTTGTCAACATTTTAGATACCTCTTAAATCTTATGCATTGAATCAAAGATATCCTGGTGCATGACATGGATGACTAGATTCTTTTCCTTCCCTAATGTTTCCATATGTTTTGTAAAGTCAATTAATGAACCGTTCATCATTGTAAAATCAACACTCATTGTCATTGTAAACATACCATCTACAATTGTCTGGGCAACATCAAGAATATTGATATTTGCAGATGCGCATTCATTACAGATCATGGCTAGGATTCCTACTCGATCCTTACCGATAACACTAATAACCGCTTTCATGATATCCCTCCTAAAATTTAATTTCTTCCTTTGCATACTTTAATAGTTCAAATGGCTCATATGAACTCTGTAATCCTTGAATATTTACATCGTATTCATTTGGCATAAACTGTACTTCATTCTGTTTTTTAAGATAAGTTAGAATATTCTGGCTCTGCTGTTCATTCAATGTCTTTTTCCTTTTAAAACAGATATCATTGTGTTTATCAACCAATAGAAGTTCAACATCAATAAATCGGGAATTTAACAGATGTTCCTTCCAGTCGCATTCCTGAATATTGAAATAGAAATCACTGGAATCAATGCTTCCACCTTCCAATACAAAAATAGCTATATCCATCGTGTAACAAAAGTGCAGATCCAACGGATTTTGTAACAATTTTATCTCCTCTTCCGTCCAGAAATCGTCTTTTATTACTAATATAAAATGATCTTTCACATAATCCATGATGGCACCTAAATCGATGTCATAAGGAAATTTTTCTTTTCTTTTAAACATGTACTTATTATACACAAGAAAAAAGTAAAGTAAAAAGAAAAAAGCCCTTAAGGGCTTTCAAGATTAATTTAATGACTGAGCAGCTGTAATAACGGCAAGCTTATAGACTTCTTCTGCTGTACATCCACGGCTTAAGTCGTTGATAGGTGCATTTAATCCTTGTAGGATTGGTCCGATTGCTTCGAATCCACCTAAACGCTGAGCCATCTTGTATCCGATGTTTCCTGCTTCAATGTTAGGGAAGATGAATGTATTTGCTTGTCCTGCAACCTTAGAATCTGGACATTTTGTCTTAGCTACTTCTGGTGCTACAGCAGCATCGAACTGTAATTCTCCATCAATTGCGATTTCTGGAGCCATCTGTTGTGCGATAATTGTTGCTTCGCGTGATAAATCAACCGTACCTTTCTTTCCAGATCCCTTTGTAGAGAATGATAATACAGCTACCTTTGGTTCAATTCCAAATACCATAGCTGTTTTAGCCGTTTCAACAACAACTTCAGCTAGCTTTTCAGCGGCTTTCTGAACAACAACACCATCTTTTACTGTATCCTGGTAATCAATGTTGATTGCGCAGTCTCCACATACATATTTTTCATCACCACGAACTAGAATGAAGCTTGAACTTACTAGTTTTGATCCTGGTTTTGTCTTAACTAACTGCAATGCTGGACGAACTGTATCAGCTGTAGAATAAGTAGCTCCTCCTACCAATCCATCAGCATATCCCATCTTAACTAGCATTGTTCCAAAATAGTTTGTCTGTAATGCCCATTTCTTAGCTGTTTCTTCGTCTAGTTTTCCTTTACGAAGTTCAACCATCTTGGCAACCATTTCATCCATTTTGTCATACTTTGCTGGATCGATAACTTCTAGATTTGAAATATCATATCCTGCCTTGTCAGCACATGCCTGAACAGCATCTAAATCCCCTAATAAGATTGGCTGAACAACACCGTTTTTAGCCAATTCTAGAGCTGCTTCCATTTCACGTACGTCCCAACCTTCTGTCAATACAATACGAATTCCTTTTCCTTTAATTTTCTGTTCTAATTGTTTAATGATCATATTAATACCTCGTTCCTTATCTTTAGGCTTCTTACGTTATTAGTATATTCTTTTTTTCAAAAAAGAAAAAGGCATTTCTGCCTTTTAAAATGTCTCCTTCTTAAAAACCTGCAAAGCTAAACATCCAAGTCCAGTATGAATTCCTACAGCTGAGACCAAATCAATAATTTCATATTCTGCATCTGGAATTGAATTTTTGATACGATCTCTATATTCAATAGCCCCTTCATATGCATCAACATGGGCAATAATGATTGTATAGTCATTGTTTACACCTTCTTCAAGGATGTGATTGATGACAACACCCTGGGCTTTTTTCATTGTACGCACCTTATCAAATACATCCACTCTTCCTTGTGTTCGCTTGTTAACATGAAGCACTGGTTTAATCTTTAATAGACCTCCTAAGGCAGCTGCCATGGGTGTAAGTCGTCCTCCACGACACATATGATCTAAGTCATCACACAATAGGATGGTATCTGCACTTTCAATAACGGAATCCATTTTCTTTTGAATTTCCTCCATTGAAAAGCCAGCTTCATACATCTGTTTTGCCAATTCGACACAATGCGATTCAACAACGGCTGTAACATGACAATCAACTCCAATAAATTGCATTTCCAATTGATTGGCAATCATTTCCATTGTTGAAAGTGTGCTGGATAATCCTGAACAGATTGGCACCGCAAAAATAGTATCATATCCTTCTTCCTTTAACTGTTCAAAACAATCCTGAATCAATCCTACCTTTGGAAGTGATGTCTTCATCATTTTTTTCTGATGCATTTTCTTAATGACATCTTCATAGGAAATATCTACATATTCATCATAGGTTTCCTGATCACAGCCTAATTGTAATGGAAGGCAATAAATGCCTTTCTCCTTCCAGTAATCCGGTGTTTGCCCTGTTCCTGTATCTGTCACAAATGCTACTTTCATAGTCTTTCCCTCTTCATTCCACCATAATATTATATACTCTTTTCATTTCACTGTGAACTTATTTGAATAATGTTATAATATATGGATAAAGGGGTGATTGAATGTCTAGTTTTATTTCATTTGAAAATGTAAAAAAGACATATACGATGGGAGAAGTAAAAATCAACGCCTTAGATGGTGTATCCTTTGAAATCGAACAGGGCGAATTTGTCATCATTGCTGGTGCTTCTGGTGCTGGTAAAAGTACAATTCTTAACCTTTTAGGTGGAATGGATACCATTACTGAAGGAAAAATCCTTGTTGATGGAAATGAAATCAGTTCCTACAACGATAAAGAAATGACTTTATATAGACGCTATGATGTTGGTTTTGTCTTCCAGTTTTATAATCTTGTTCAAAATCTTACATTAAAGGAAAATGTTGAACTCGCAACACAGATCTGTAAAAATCCATTGAATATTGAAGAAACGATAAAATCCGTTGGTCTTGAAGATCGTATGGATAACTTCCCTAGCCAGTTATCGGGAGGTGAACAGCAGCGTGTAGCCATTGCCAGAGCCTTAGCTAAGAATCCAAAACTGTTATTATGTGATGAACCAACCGGAGCCCTGGATTATGTAACAGGCAAACAGGTTTTAAAGGTTTTGCAGCAGACATGCATTGACCAGAAAAAGACTGTAATTGTTATTACGCATAACCTGGCATTATGTCCAATGGGAAATAAAGTTATCAAGGTAAGAAGTGGAAAGATTGAAAGTGTACATATTAATGAACATCCAATGGATGTAGATAGGATTGAATACTAATGCCACGCGTATTTTTTAAAAACATCCTACAGGAGATTCGCCATTCCTTAGGCCGCTTCTTTTCGATATTGAGCATTGTAGCTATTGGGGTTGCCTTCTTTGGTGGAATCAAAGCAAGTGCACCTGATATGAAAAACAGTGCAGACTCCTACTTTGATGAATACAATGTACAAGATATTCAAGTCTATTCTACCCTTGGTTTAAAACAGGATGACATTGATAAGATCAAAAAGATCGATGGTGTAGAGGATGTCCAGCCATCCTTCTTTGTGGATACCATTACCCATAAAGAATCCAGTCAGCTTGTCATCAAGGTTTTCTCTTTACCCGATACACTATCCATCAATAAAATCCGTATGGTTGATGGAAGACTTCCTGAAAAGGAGAATGAATGTATTATTATGGCACCAAGTGCCACAGATAAGTTATTTGGAAACTTTGAAATCGGTGATGAAATTGATTTATCATCCGGTATAGATACACCACTTAGCGATACGTTAAAGAATACGAAATATACGATTGTTGGAACGTGTTACAATCCGAATTATCTATCCTACCAGCTAGGAAGTTCCAATGTTGGTAATGGTTCTGTCAGTTCTTTCATTTATGTTCCACAGGATAATGTCCTGGTGGATTACTATACTGAAATTGATGTAACAGTTAAAGGTGCAAAAGATGTCAATATGTATAGCGATGCATACTTTGATATTATAAAACCGGTAAAAAAAGAAATAAAGAATATCGCTGGTGATCAGATTGATGCCCAGATTAAAAGTCTACAGGATGAATTGAACGATGCCAAACGTAAAGCTAAAGAAGAATTCAAGAAGGCATGGGATGAAATTGAAAGTGGACAACAAAAGATTGAACAGGCTAAAAAAGAAATTTCAGCAAATGAACCTTCCCTTGCCAATGCCAAGATTGAATTGGACAATGGCTGGAAAGAATACAATGATGGCTTAAAACAGATTGAACCGCTTTCTCAGGTTATCGCTGCCATTGAGCAGATTGAACAGGGAGAAGCACAACTTCCCGAACTTATTGCACAAAGAGATTATATCCTTTCTCAGATTGGTTCCGTTGAAAATGCAAAGAGTCAATTAAACATTTTAAGTGCACAGAAAACGATCGTAGAGGGCACTATATCTCAACTAGAAGCATGGATTGCTTCTGGCACATTGAAAGGCAAAGCTTTAGAAGCCGTTCAGGAACAGCTTGCTAGCGCAAAAACTTCTCTTGAAACACTCAATCAGTCAATACAAGGTTTAAATGATGCCATTGCTGGTTTAGAACAGCTGAATGCTGGTATTGCTCAGATTGAAGAAGCGTCTACAAAAAAGCCGGAACTAATCCAGAATCGTGATTTAATGCTGGAAGCAAAGAAGAAACTGGATGAAGCCTATGCCACATTATCCAGTGCCCAAAAGGAATATGATGCGGGTCTAGCAAAGCTTACTAGCGCTAAAGCAGAAGTGGAAGCCAATGAAAAGAAATTAAACGATGGACAAAAGGAATTAGAATCCAAAGAAGAAGAAGCGGAAGAAGAATTCAAAAAAGCCCAACAGCAGATTGATGATCTGGAAGGAAAATGGATTGTTCTGGATCGCAATTCCCACTATTCCTATCGTGATTATGGGGCTTGTGCCGATCGAATGGATGGAATTGCCAAGGTATTCCCTGTCTTCTTCTTCCTGGTTGCAGCCCTTGTCTGTATGACAACCATGACAAGAATGGTCGATGAACAAAGAAGTGAAATCGGTACGATGAAAGCCCTTGGATATTCAAAATTACAGATTTCTTCAAAATATGTCATCTATGCCGCTTCAGCCAGTATATTTGGATCTGCCCTGGGATGTCTTGTTGGAATGATTGTATTCCCACTTGTCATCTTTACCGCATGGAATCTGCTTTATAATCTTCCAGGCATTGTCTTTGTATTACAGCCAGGATTAATTTTTCTATCAGCTGGTTCCGTTACAGGTGTTACCCTGCTTGCAACGCTATTCTCCATTTATGGAGAACTAATCGAAGTGCCAAGCCAGCTGATGCGACCAAAGGCTGCCAAAGCTGGAAAGAAGATTTTCCTGGAATTCATTCCATTTATCTGGAATCGATTGAACTTCCTGCAGAAAGTATGTGCAAGAAATTTATTCAGATATAAGAAGCGCTTCTATATGACAATCATTGGTATTGCGGGATGCTCCGCTTTGCTTGTATCTGGATTCGGTATCAATGACAGCATTGGTGATATCGTAACTCAGCAATATGGAGCCATCTATCACTACAACGCTTCTGTATCCACGGATGAAGACAGTGAAGAATTAAGAGATACAATCGGCCATTATGATGGTGTAGAAAATCTCTATGAAGAACAGCAGATGGCACTTACAACTGAAGCTAATGGAAAAGAAATGACAATCACATGCCATATCATTGATGAGGCTGAAAAGTTCCCATCCTTTGTCACATTGAAGTCAACATCAAATGGAGAAGAATTACCATTAGCGGATAATAAAGTATACATATCCCAGAAGATCGCAATGATGGCAGATAAAGATGTGGGTGATACAATCACAGTAAAAGATGCCAATGAAGATGAAATCCAATTGACGATTGATGGCATCTATGAAAACTATGTAGAACATCATCTCTATGTCACAAAAGATACATATGATACATGGGATACGGTTGCCAAGAAGACAACAACGTATCTATTAAAGAATAAGACCACGGATTCTGATTTTGAAAAAGATCTTGGAAATAAGATCATGTCAAACAAAGATATTACAAGTGTTGTATTCTATTCCTCACTGGAAAAGAACTTTAAGGATATGATCAAATCATTAAGCATGATTGTCGTAGTTCTTGTCATCTCGGCGGCTCTACTTGCCTTTGTAGTCTTATATAACTTATCCAATGTAAATATCTCTGAGCGTATACGAGAAATCGCAACAATCAAGGTACTTGGCTTCTTGCCAAACGAAGTCAGTTCCTATGTCAATAGAGAAAGTACGATTCTAACAATCATCGGTGCCATTGCTGGTCTTGGCATTGGAATTGGATTGCACCATTTGATTATGAATCTGGCAGAAATGGATGATATCATGTTTGGTCGTACCATTAAGCCAATTTCCTATGTGATCAGTTTTGGATTGACAATCCTATTTAACATTCTTATCAACTTATTTATGCGTCGCAAATTAAATAAGATACAAATGGTTGAATCATTAAAGGCTGTGGAATAACACAGCCTTTATTTTATATCATAGATTTTAATTCCATCCTTCAACAATGTTTTTGTCAATTCAAAATCATTGGAAAGCTGTTCTACATTTATTACATCCACTCTTTTATGAAGTTCCTCTTTTAAATCTTCAATCATTTCATAAAATCGCAATCCTTTTAAATTAGAAGAGATAAGAAGATTTACATCACTTGATGGTGTTGCCTTTGATTTTGCATAGGAACCATATAAGTAACAGTATTCAACATCATGATTTTTAAATACACTTTCACACTTTCGAACGATCTCTTCTACAGTTAGTAATCCATGTTTTTCATCAATCGGATTGATTTCTTTCAGTCTGTCTAATAGATATTTATATTTTGTGCTATTTACTCTACTGCCATCATTTTCATACATCTTATAGGAACGAAGGGAAACACCTGCAAAAGATGCTACCTGTTTCTGGGTTAACTGTTTATCTTGTCGTATTCTTTTTAATTCTGTCATATTGCACTCCTATATTTATAATAGTGCATATTTTGCACCATGCAAACAATAAAGTGCATATTTTGCACTTTTTAATGTATAATGTGCAAAAAAAAGACATTCCAAAATATGGAATGTCCCGTTTTTTCTTATAATAATCTTTCGAATAAGTTTGTGATAGGTTTTCTTGAATCAGCTGGCATAGATAGTGCTTTTTCAATTGGATAAGCAACAATCTTATTGTCACGGATAGATACGCACTGTCCTCCGATTCCCTGCATCAATAAGTCAACGGCTTTTTCACCCATCTGGCTTGCTAACATACGGTCAAATGGACATGGCCCACCACCACGCTGGATGTGTCCAAGAACAGTTGCTCTTCCTGAGAATCCTGTATTCAAGCTGACTTTCTTCGCAAGTTTTTCAACATCGGTAATCTTTTCACTGATAACGATGATTGCGTGTTTTTTCTTACGAATCAAGTCTAATTCACGAAGTCTATCTAAAATGTCTTCTTCATTGAATCCTGTATCAGATGTTACGATAATATCCGCACCACAAGCGATACCTGCATATAAAGCCAAATCTCCACAACGGTTACCCATAACTTCTACGATTGAGCAACGGTGGTGTGAATTAGATGTATCACGCAATTTATCGATTGCATCTGTAACAGTACCTAATGCTGTCATAAATCCAATTGTATAATCTGTACATGTGATATCATTATCAATTGTACCAGGAAGTCCGATACAGTTGATTCCCATTTCTGTAAGTGATAAAGCACCACGATAAGAACCATCTCCACCAACTACAACAACGGCTTCGATTCCACGTTTCTTAAGCTGAGAGATTGCTTTTTTACGTACTTCAATATCCTTAAATTCTGGTAAACGTGCAGAACCTAAAATTGTTCCTCCTTTACCAATAATCTGGCTAACTGAGTTTCTAGTTAGTGGTTCAATGTATCCTTCTACCATTCCCTTGTATCCATTATAAATTCCGAATACTTCCAAACCACTGTTAAGTCCAACTCGAGTCACTGCTCGAATCGCTGCGTTCATTCCTGGGGAGTCTCCACCAGAAGTCAAAATTCCAATTCTTTTTACCATACTAAGTCCTCCATAGACATCTCTAAAGATTGTTTTCTAACTATAATATAACATATTCGATTTTTCTATACAAAGTATAAATTTGATATCAATGCATGTATAATAGAATAAATGGGGGTTTTGCCATGGAAGACATAAAAATGGTACTTGTAGACATAGATGGTACACTATTAACCGATAAGAAAACGGTTACAGAGAAAACAAAGGATGCAATTTCAAAATTAAAGGATAAACATATCCCTTTTGGAATCGCAACGGGACGAACACCTTATGCCGTCCGTCATCTCATTAAGGACTGGGGCATTCATGATTCTGTCAGTCTTATTATGGGTTTTAATGGGGGTTGTTATCTAGATCTTAAAACCGGTTATATCCAATCCTGTTACCTATTGGAAAAAGGGGTTATAAATAAAGTAAGAAATGATTTTAAAGGCTTTGATTTTGCCCAGGTTGTTTATGATAAGGAATCCGTTCATACAGATAAAGACAATCCTTTGACTAGAAATATTGCCTTAAACAACAACATCCCTTTCTTCTATGATGATTTACAGACCTACAATGAACAAGAGATAGAGAAAATCTTAATTGTTGGCGAAGAAAAAGAAATTGATGCATTACTAGCCTATTATGAAAACAACATCTCAACAACAAGCTATAAGCTTGCCAGATCCAATAGGCATCTTGTAGAATGCATCAATCCGGAATTATCCAAATCCAAAGGAATTCAGATTTTATGCGATGCCTACAACATCAAAATGGAAAACGTATTGACATTTGGTGATGAAATTAATGATTATGAAATGATTAGAGACTGCATTGGTGTTGCCATGGGCAATGCCAATCCAACAATCAAAGAAGCAGCTAAATATATCACAGATACCAACAATGATGATGGCATTGCCAAGTTCCTAGAACAATATATATTATAAAAAATCAGGGAAGCATTTTGCTTCCCTGTATCTATTTTGTAAATGTTAATGTAATTGTATCGCTATCTGTGATTGTCTTTTCCGTATTCTTATCGACAATATGTAATTTAAATTCAATGGTTTCAACATTCTTGATTCCATTTGCATCTAAATCTGTCTGTGTGAATGTTGCCCCATTAATACAGTGCTTATTTGCTAATACATTCTGTGAGAAATTCACATCCATTTTAATTCCATTGATAGAAGTATCACATGTTTGTACTGTAATATCCTGTTTGGTTGTATTGACAACATGTAAGATGACACCCAATCCATATGAATTTTCATCCGATAATCCTTTTGAAATCACTTTGATTCCATCTTTGTCATAAATTACATCGCCACTTTCATCATATTCATATTTAAATCCATCTGCACTCGATGTCTTTAATGTAATCATATCTGTATCAATGACTGTTTCTCCTGTTTTTGTATCTGTGATATGAAATTTAAATTGAATATCAGCTGCATCCTGAATTCCTGAAGTTTCTACATCTGTTTTAAAGAAATAGATTCCTTTTTCCACATCTTTTTCTGGATCTACATTTTCTGAAATGGTAGATTCAACCATATAACCATTAATTGATGCATCTTGTGTCTGGAATGTCAATGTCTTATCCGAGTTGTTTTCAATGGATACTTTTAATTCAGGTCCAAAATCACCTGTCATATGCCATTCCTTTGCGGTAATCTTCACATCGTTTTCATCATAGATTACAGTTTGTTCAATTGCCTGTTCCTTTGTATCTTCTTTTTTAGTTTGTGTGACACATGCCATCAATGAGATTGCCATAAATGCTCCTGCTACTGCACAGAATAATCGTTTCATATTTATTTTCCTCTTTTCTTTTGATGGTTCTAGTATAGAAAAGAAATCTTAATATTAAACGGTTTATTTCTTAACTTTATATAAAAAAGACACAATGCATTCTTACATTGTGTCCATTTCACTATGGTTTACCAATTAAGACTCGATCTACAGCATCGGCACCAATCTGATCCTTATAGGAATAAGCCCCTGATTCAAATAAAACATATAGACGTCCATCATATGGAGAGATAAATGCCTGTTCTAATCGTGGTGGAAGTTCATAAATATCGGTTGCGCTATCACTATCCAATTTATATTCCACTTCTCTTGAACATTGTTTCAGATACTCATCTTTATCAAAGTCACTGTCTTTGGCTTCTTCTTCCTTAAGTTTA